>DATDNL010000346.1:0-9181 GCA_036518315.1 Flavisolibacter sp.
AAGGGATCCCATTACAACAAGATAGGCCAGGGCAAGGATGGAATGCGAGGAGATGTTGCCGATGGCGATATTATTCTGCTCACCGAAAGCGAATCCACTTATGAAAATGACTATGCTGGCGGCCAGCATTTGTATGGCCACCTTCATGGTGGTGGAACCATTGATCTTTTGGTATTTGGAGTAGAGGGAACCGATGGTCCACCCAATGGTGCCTATGAGTAAGACCAAGAGGCTTATGATCTTCATCCTGCTATTAAACAAGTCGGCTGAACCCTTTCCGGCAAACAAAAGGATGACGCCGGCAAAGCCAATAATGAGACCAAAGACGATTTGCTTATTTGAGAAATAGTAGTTCCATTGCTTCTTGTCGAGAACGACAAACCAGAGGGGAACAGTAGCAACGAGAATTGCAGCCAGGCCACTCGGCAAGTTTTGTTCTACCCACCCGAGCGAGGCGTTGCCAACGGCTAGCATGAGTATCCCGCCCAGGGAAATCTTAAGAACCGACCTGGTGTCAGGGATTTGCTCACCCTTGACAAGTGCCCAGATCACCAGGACAAGACCGGCGATAAGAAACCTTGTTCCGGCCATGAAGAAAGGGGGAATAGTTTTGATGGCAAAGAGAATTGCCAAATACGTTGATCCCCAGATAAGGTATACTGCCGCAAACGCGGCAAGCACGAATGCTTTTGAGTGTTTGGCCAGGCTCTTTACCATAAACTAAGCTTTTGGAATTGGTAGTTGATTCGTTTCTTTTAGTGTTTCGAGTACGATAGTGGTTTTCGTAGAGAGGAGATTGGGAATCTTGAACTTTTCGCGCATCAGGTGAATAAGTGCTTGTGGATCTTTTGTTCTCACCTTCGCCAGGTAACAATCTTCGCCGGCTACATGATGAAGCTCAAGCACCTCCGGAATCTTTGCGAGTTGTTTTGCAACCGATGCGTTACCGGGTCCTTCGCTGGATTTCACGAAAATGAAAGCAAGAAGTTTGAGATCTAAGGCTTCTGGCTTAATGCGGGTTGGGTAGCCTTCGATGATACCTTTTTGCTCCAGTTTTTTCACTCGCTCTAATACGGCTGATGGCGCCATGCCTATCTTTTTAGCAAGTTCATTGTTGGTAAGACAGGAATTAGGCTGCAAAAGAGATAAAATCGTAAGATCTGTTTCATCCATAGAAAGGGACATAAGCCGAATATTATTTAGCTAATTTAGTAAAAGTTCGAATTTTATTCGGTTAAATTGTACTAACGGCGGTTGTCGTCTTTCCTGCGGAGGGAAGTGGCCTTATGAATGGCTTCCGTACCGAACTGATTTTTAATCTCATCTACGGCTTTGTAGAGCTCGAGTTTTTCGACGGCGTCGTCGAACAGATTCATTTGAACGGTCATGGGGACAAGATGAGAGAAGCGTACACCGAGCAAGCGAACCTTTTCCCCTTTTTTGTAGAGACGGTTGAAGAGGTCTTTAACTTTTGCGATGAGTATGTTGTCAAGAGCCGTATAATCGATGACTTCTTGTTTTGATACGGTGGTAAAATCTGCGTAACGAAGTTTGACAGTGATGCATCCTGCTAGTTTTCCGTCCTCACGGAGACTATAAGCTGTTTTCTCGGTGAGTCGTACCAGTTCGGTATGAAGAAAATTGATGTCTGCGAAGTCGGCGTTGAATGTGTTTTCGTGCGAGATTGATTTTTGTTCGCTATAATTCTCAACGGGAGAATCGGAAATGCCATGGGATTTTTCCCACAACTTCTTTCCCCATTTGCCAAAATGGTATTCGAGTTGGTCAGTCGGGGTTTTTGCAATTTGTTCGATGGTGACGATGCCCAAATTATGAAGCTGAATCTGTGTTTGTTTTCCTACGCCCGGTATCTTATCAACCGTTAAGGGCCAGAGAAAGGCTGTTTCTTTCCCGGGTGCTACTTCTAAATATCCGTTTGGCTTGGCTTCATTCGTAGCCATCTTGCTCACCAGTTTACTGGTTGACAGTCCATATGAAATAGGCAGGCCCGTTTCCCTGGTCACTTTTTCGCGCAGCTCGCGGGTGTATTGGCTTACGCCGAAAAAACGATCCATACCTGTCAGGTCAATATAAAATTCATCGACAGAGGCTTTTTCATAGACAGGAACCGAGTCTGCAACGATCTGGGTCACGAGGCGAGAGTAATGGCTGTAGTCGTGATAACTTCCCCTGAGAAAGATAGCCTGCGGGCACAAACGTTTAGCAGTAAGGGCAGGCATGGCGCTTTGAATGCCATACTTGCGTGCCTCGTAACTACAGGCCGCCACGATGCCTCTTTGCCCGTCGCCACCGACGATGATCGGTTGGCCTTTTAACCCAGGATTCTTAAGTATTTCAACCGAGACGAAGAAAGCATCGAGGTCGAAGTGGGCAATATGGCGTATGGCCGGCATTATTGATCAAAATTACGCTCTCACATCTTGAGTATGTAATTTTAAAGGATAAGATGGATCAACCAGAACTTGATAAGCTAAAGGAATTTGTTTTGAAGATACAGCCGCTGGGGGAAGACGAATGGGAAGCTTTTGCAGGTGTGTGGCAGCCTGTTTCCTGTAAACGGAAGACGGTATTGACAGCAGCCGGGAGCATCGAGCGGCATTTGTATTTCGTGTTGGAAGGAGTACAAAGAAGTTTTTATATAGGAAAGGGGAATGTGGAATCAACGATTGTGTTTACCTATCCCTATTCCTTTTCGGGTATTGCCGATTCTTTCCTGACTCAAACGTCCTCGATTTATAGTTTTGAGACCTTGACAGCGAGTCGATTCTTAAGAACAACCTACCAGCAGGTGGAAGCCTTGGTTAAAGAGTTTCCTGGTTTCCAGGGATTATTGTTGAAGGCAACCTCGTTTGCTCTAAAGGGTGTACTGGAAAGAGTGGTTGAACTGCAATGTTTTACGGCTGAAGAGAAATTTAGACAACTGTTGAAAAGAAGTCCACATGTGCTGAATTTGATTCCCCATAAATATCTCGCTTCTTACCTTGGAATAGATGCCTCCACGTTCAGTAAGCTTTTGGGGTCGGTGAGGATATAAATCTTGGTGCAGGCAAAGAATTTGCAGTTTACTGGAATATAGTTTTGTAAAAAAGCAGGTTATGAACAAGTTCAAAAGCGAAGATCTCATTAGTCAACTACAGGCGGATGTAAGACACATAATTGCGGCAGCTGAGCACCTTGAGACGGCTGACCCCGTTAAGCTCAATTATTCCGCTGCAGAAGGTTCGTGGAGTGTGGCGCAGGTGCTGGAACATTTGAACGCCTATAACCGCTACTACCTGCCTGCAATTGAAAAGGCGATGATTCATATATCGAAGGACACGAGCGCATGGTTTATTCCCGGGTTTTGGGGTAACTATTTCACAAAGATGATGATGCCAAAAAACGTATATGAGATCAAGAATAAGATGAAGGCAATGAAGAGTTACACGCCTTCTTCTGGCTTAAATGTGGATGCTGTCTTTAAAGAGTTCCTTCAACACCAACACAAGCTGTTGCAGCTTTTAGACGTGGCTAAGAGAAGGAATTTGAATAGTATTCGCATACCAATAACCATAACTAAGTTGATCCGTTTTAAACTTGGGGACACATTCAGGTTCCTCATTGCCCATGAACAACGGCATATGATACAGGCGCGAAACGCCATAAAAGCCGTGGGAGTGGCTACAGATAAATTTCCAGTAATCCTGGAGGCAGCGAGACTATAACCTTTTGGGCAGTCCTATCGATCTTTTTGATGGTTTCCTGGTGAAGAGGTATGTATGCCTCTTTTTGGTTGATCTCTATTCTGCAGAGGATTTGGTGAGGCTGTTCGATCACCTCGAGGATCTTTCCCAATACTCTTTCCCCTTCCACCATTTCATACCCGAGTAAGTTGATGGGAGATGATTTGGCAGAGAACTTTTTGAAATCTTCTTCGGGCAGCCATACTTCCTTTTGGGTAAGCCTTGTAGCCTGTTCACGAAGGTTGACCCCCTCGAGCTTCAGGTAGATCTCTTCTTCATTCTTGATCCTGGTGGATTCGATGAACCAGGGAATAAAGCTTTCTTTCTTTTCCTCGATGAACAGGGCCTTCAGTCCCTTTAACGAGGTTTTCTTGCCGAGGTTGTGTTTGAGAACCAAATCTCCTTTAAGGCCGAAGGTGCTGACAAACTTTCCAATCTTGAAGTACTCCGTCATAGGTCAAAAGTACAGGGCAAATTGTTGACCAATAACTGTCGTTGAAACTTAACCAGTTCCGGTCGAACCCGACTGGTACAAAGTGAGGCTTTGTCTTGCTAGATGCAAAACCGAATGAGGGGAAGGAGTGCCGATTATTATTCTAAACCCGGCTTACACTTTTTTGTTGGTTCGCAACCCTAACAGGAAATACAAAGGGCAGAAATTGATCAGCACCGTAAGGGCTAATATAATTGCCACTATTAAAAGGATGGTTCCAAAGAGGCCGCTAATGTTGTTCGTGAAGTACAGAACGCCGATAACCAAGGCGATGATGATCCGAATGATCTTGTCGGTTGTACCCAAGTTTGACTTCATAAAAGAGGTTTTTGAAGTACAAATCTGTTGAGCCTACAGCGGAAACGGTGTGACCTTAGTCACGGGTTGACCAAGCTCATATTCAGGCGTACTCTGCCAGCCACTTGATCTTTTGAAGCAGGAGGGTCGATTGTTTTACGCGAAATAGATACTGCTCCCCATCACCAGAGGCGCATTCACTGCAGAAATTGAGTTGAATGCCTGATTGCGTCGGAACGATCTCATAGGTGAGCGAACTTAAGGGGCCGGCAATATCATCGGCCAGTTCGTACTTCAATAATTTACCGGGAATCATTTTTAGAACGCTGCCTTTATGGACTTTTTTCGTTATTCCATTTGAATGTTGTTCGAGGAGAATCTGCTGACCTTCGTTGGAAAGACAGGGAAGGTTGCCATCAAACAGGTATTGCTTTACGTAGTGAGAGTCGGTAAGGACTGTCCATACTTTTTCGGGCAAAGCATCAATGAAGATCTGTTGCTGCACGTTGGTTTTAGGCATTGTGTGGTAATGGTTAGCCTGTAAAACGAAGGTAGGTGGGTTTTAAGTTCTTAACGAAGTGCTAAATAGCCGGTGAATGGGATTTTAATATTTGTTGGGCATTGAGGATGAGTGGTATATGAGACGTTTTGTTTCGGGAAAGGATGAAAAAGTTCATGAAAGTCCAGAAATCGTCCACAAAAAGGAGTGGGACTGTTGTATACATTTATTCGTGGGTAATTATTCTCTGGCCAATTAATCGAAGGCGTTGAATTTGTCGAGATAAGTTGGCTGAGATTCCAACTTCTTTGTGATTAAATCCCGTTATTTATGCTACTAACTGTCGCCGTCATTTTCCTGCCAATAAAGTTCAATTCAACAAATGCGTATTCAATATTGCTAATACGGTGTTGGATGTATCATACTGCTTCAAGAAAAGGCTCTTGAAAACTCATTGGTTAAATGAAAAAGAATATCAGAGTTGATCTGGCCGGATATAAATACCTTGCTATCCGTTGGGCGTCAGTATTTCGGTGATGGTTACGCTATAGTGATTTCTTGTGACTGTTTGCTTTGTACAATGAGCGCCTTCAGAATGAAAGTAGCAAGTTTCGTTATTTGTTTGGTATTGAAAATGAAAGAAGTTTCGGCCCGGAAAATTTTTGTTTCAATTATTTAATTCTGTTCGGAAAATCATTGTATGTTGCCGACGCTTAGAAGACGATATTACAAAACGACTGCATCTTACCTTTTGTAAAACAGGAAAATTTCGTTGGTTGGTAAAACAAATGGATGAACGGAATTAACAAACCTTGGCTAATCACATATTTTTGGGGCTGTAAGTTTTCTTGACGATACCGATAGGAAACTATATTGAACTCAACTTGCTATATAAAATCGTATTGCACAACACTAACAGACGAATTTCTCTTTTCAAAAAAACCTAACGAATGAGTTGAACACATGACTTAAAACCAAACGTCTACAACACACACAGAAATCACTAACACATATTAGTTTAAATCGGGACTCATGTCCAGGTAGTGTGCATTGACCCAAGTTGATGCTACCGAACCTACATTCTTTCCCACGTTGATGAGATGCTTATTGTTAATTCTCATCGATCAAAGACTATTATCCATTCCCTTGTAAAGCGGAACGATTACTTATTATTAATTAAACGCAAAAAAGAAATGAAAAAGTTGACTGTCTTTCTTTGTTTGTTCCTGATGTCTTTGCTCGCATTCGGACAGACGAAAACTGTTACCGGCACAGTAACCGATGCCGATGGGAAGCCTGTAGCTTATGCTACTATTACTGAAGCTGGAAAGAAGAATGCCGTACAGGCGGATGCGGATGGAAAGTTTAAGATCACAGTTTCTGACAAAGCTATACTGTTGATCTCAGCTGCAGGCTTTGAGGCACTGACTGCAGATGCAAACGCCCCTGTTTTTTCTATGGTAAGAAAAGACGGCAGTATGAATGAAGTAGTTGTAACGGCATTGGGTATTCGCAGAAGCCGCAATTCACTTCCTTATGCCGCACAACAAGTTAATGGTGAAGAGATCAGCCAATCAAGGGGGAGCAATTTTGTGAATTCGCTTTCGGGCAGGGTATCTGGTGTGGAAATAAAACAAGGTAACGGGATGGGTTCGTCGACAAACGTTGTTATTCGCGGCGCCAAGTCGCTCCTCAACAGCAACCAGGCACTGTTTGTAGTTGATGGAGTTCCCGTTGATAACTCGAATACCACGAATGCGGCAACTGCCACCGGCCGTGTTAATGATGTAAACAATCGACCCGTGGGCGGTTACGACTATGGTAATGCTGCCGCGGATATCAATCCAGATGATATTGAATCTGTAAACGTGCTGAAGGGCGCTGCAGCGACCGCGCTTTACGGTTCGCGTGCGGCCAACGGTGTTATCATGATCACGACGAAGAAAAGTAAAAAAGGACTTGGAATCACTGTGAACTCCGGCTTTACTGTTGGTAATATCGATAAAAGTACTTTTCCTACCTATCAGCATGAATATGGTGCGGGTTACCAACAAGGCGGTTACAGTACCGTTGCTTCGGGGACGCCTAATACAGGTTTCTGGTACAAGAATGCTTTCGGTACAATGGACTTGGTGGTGCCCACAACGGAAGATGCCAGCTATGGAACGCGATTCGATCCCAACCTGATGGTTTATCATTGGAATTCCTTTGATCCAACTTCTCCCTATTACAAGCAAAAGCGCCCCTGGGTCGCGGCTGCGAATGATCCGTCAACATTTTATGAAACGGCTGTTTCCAACAACAACAATATTATGTTGACCGGCGGAAATGACAATGCAGGATTTAAGCTCGGATATACAAGAAGTGATGAGAAAGGAGTTTTGCCGAATAGTAAGTTGCTAAAGAACCTTGTGAATTTTGGCGCTAATTACAAGATACTCGAAAATCTTACTACTTCAGCGTCGATCAATTTTTCAAGAATTGATGGCAAGGGAAGATTTGGAACAGGTTATAACAAGTATAATGTCAATCAATCATTCCGCCAGTGGTATGAAAGGAATGTTGACATGCAGGAGTTGAAGGATGCTTATTTCAGAACAGGAAAGAATATTACATGGAATTGGAAAGACCCAACCACTGCGACAGGTCTTACGCCAATTTATATGGATAACCCTTATTTCGTGCGCTATCAGAATTACGAAACTGATAATCGCAACAGGTATTTTGGGAATGTTGCTTTGAATTATAAGGCAACAAGCTGGCTGAATTTACTGGGTAGAATTTCGCTCGATTCTTATGATGAACTTCATGAAGAGCGGGTTGCCGTTGGAAGCGTGGGAGTTCCTGCTTATACGCAATTCAATCACACTTTCCGAGAGTTGAATTATGACCTGATGGCCAATTTTGATAAGGATTTGAACAAGAACTTTAATTTAAAGGCTCTCCTGGGGACTAATATCAGGAGAACCACCAACCTCGCGACTTATATGACGACCAATGGAGGTCTGGTTGTGCCAGGGCTTTATGCTTTATCGAATTCTGTAAATCCATTAAACGTTCTGCCTACTGACGAAACTGCGGAAAAGATAGCAGTGGATGGTTATTTTACCGGTTTGACGCTTGGCTATAAGGAGTTCTTAAGTTTGGATGCGACGGCAAGGGTTGACCGCGCTTCTACATTGCCGGAGAACAACAACACGTATTGGTACCCCTCTATTTCCGGAAGCTTTATGTTTTCCAAGCTATTACCACTTACGTGGCTTTCGTCCGGTAAATTAAGATTGAACTATGCAGAAGTAGGAAACAGTGCGCCATGGGGTGCTACTAGTGATATTTATTTCAAACCTGCTTCTTTTGGGAGTACTACACTGTTCTCGCTTCCTGACACGAAGAATAATAATGAACTGGAGCCCGAAAGAACCAAGAGTTACGAGGCGGGTCTAGAAGCTGCGTTCCTGAAAAACAGGGTTGGCTTTGATATTACATATTACAGTACAAAAAGTATCAACCAGATCTTCCCTGTAGCAGTATCGACAGCAACAGGTTACACAAGTAAATACGTAAACGCAGGGACGATTGAAAACAAGGGCATTGAATTGTCTGTTTTTGCCACACCTGTGAAGACGCCGGATTTTTCGTGGAATATCAATGTAAACTGGACAAGGAACCGAAATGAAGTTGTTGAACTTTATGACAATGCAAAAAATCTGCAGATCAATCCTTTGAGTCTGCAGGGAGGTGTTTCCATCAACGCAACGTTGGGTCAGCCTTATGGAACCATACAGGGTAAAACCTGGGTGCGCCATGCCAATGGTGAAAAGCTTGTAAATGCAAACGGTTTGTATGCCATCACAACAACTACCAACAATGTGATAGGTAATATTAACCCGGACTGGTTAGGTGGAATTAGCAATACATTCCGTTACAAGAATCTTTCACTCGGATTTTTGGTGGATATGCGCCAGGGCGGAGATGTGTTCTCACTCGATTTGTATTATGGAATGGCTACCGGTCTTTACCCCGAGACCGTAGGTAATAATGATTTAGGAAATCCAAAACGAAGCCCGCTTGCACAGGGTGGCGGAATCATTTATCCGGGTGTTACTGCTGATGGAAAGCCGAATACGAAGCGAGTAGATATCACAAGTT
>DATDNL010000347.1:0-5777 GCA_036518315.1 Flavisolibacter sp.
AGAGTTTTGTTGGTGAGATGTTACCAGTTGAAACGAATATTATCATTTTCGCGGTAAAGATACCATGGACTGCTGCATCTTTCGTTGACAAGTTAAAAGAGTCCGGAATCCTGGGTCATCCTATCTCTTCTACACAAGTACGTTTGGTAACCCATTTGGATGTAACCCCATCGATGGTAGAAAAAACAATTGACGTCATTAATAAACTATAGTTTATGTTTCCAAAGATTGATCCAACAGGTACGACTGCATGGAATTTGCTAGAGCAGCATGCAACAGAAATGAAAGAGGTGCCCATGAAAGAGCTGTTCGCGAAAGATGCAGAACGGTTTAAAAAATATGCTCATTGCTTCAATGATATTCTGGTTGATTTTTCAAAGAACCTTATTACAGATGAGACATTGAAGCTGTTGTTGCAACTGGCGAATGAATGTAAGTTAAAGGATGCCATTGAATCAATGTTTGGGGGCGATTTGATCAACCAGACGGAGCAACGTTCCGTATTGCATGTCGCTCTGCGGAACTTCTCGGGGAAGCCGGTTTATGCGCAGGGCAAGGATGTAATGGCGGACGTGAAACGTGTACAGGAGCAAATGAAAAACTTTTGTAACAAGGTGCATAGCGGCGAGTGGAAGGGTTTCTCGGGTAAAAGGATAAAATATATTGTCAACATAGGTATTGGTGGAAGCGACCTGGGACCGTTTATGGTAACAGAAGCGCTGAAACCCTATTGGGTAGAAGGAATAGAGGCATACTTTGTTTCGAATGTTGACGCGACGCATATTGCTGAAACATTAAAGAAGGTGGACCCCGAGGAAACACTGTTCCTGATAGCTTCGAAGACCTTTACTACACAAGAAACCATGACGAATGCCCATACGGCAAGGGAATGGTTTTTAAAGTCGGCCAAAGAAGAGAAAAATATTGCGAAGCACTTTGTTGCGCTTTCGACTAATGAAAAAGAAGTGACCAAGTTCGGTATAGACAAGAACAACATGTTTGAGTTTTGGGACTGGGTTGGTGGCAGATATTCTTTATGGAGCGCCATCGGATTGTCGATTGCGTTGACTATTGGGTATGACAATTTTGAGCAATTATTGAAAGGTGCGTACGATGTTGACCGGCACTTCAGAACTGCAGCTTTTGAAAGTAATATCCCCGTGTTGATGGCTCTTGTGAGCCTGTGGTACATTAATTTCTTTGGTGCACAAACAGAAGCCATTCTACCCTATGACCAATACCTACATCGTTTCGCGGCCTATTTCCAACAGGGCAATATGGAAAGTAATGGAAAGAGTGTAGACAGGAATGGTGAAGAAGTAGAATACCATACCGGCCCAATCATCTGGGGGGAACCCGGTACGAACGGACAACATGCGTTCTACCAATTGATTCACCAGGGAACCTTGCTGATACCTTGTGATTTTATTGCTCCTGCACAGACGCATAACCCTATTGGCGATCACCATCAAAAGTTGCTTTCCAACTTTTTTGCTCAGACGGAAGCCTTAATGAATGGTAAGTCCGAAGATGAAGTAGAACAGGAATTGATAAAGCAGGGAAAGAATGATGAAGAGATTGCGGCGCTTACCCCATTCAAGATCTTCCAGGGGAACAGACCGACCAACTCGATCCTGGTAAAAAAGATAACACCTCATTCACTTGGAGAGTTAATTGCTTTGTATGAACACAAGATATTTGTGCAAGGCGTGGTCTGGAATATATTCAGCTTTGACCAATGGGGTGTTGAATTGGGAAAACAGCTTGCCAATAAGATATTACCTGAATTGGAAAATGAGGAAGCTATTTCTTCGCATGATGTTTCAACGAATGGACTGATCAATGCGTATAAGCAGATGAGAAAATAATGCCCTCGTTTTTACCCGCAGGCAAGCGCTTTCTGTTAGTTTTTAATCACTTTATAGATAAACATTTCGCCCCAAGCGAAGGCCCTCACAATATAAGTGCCTGAGGCAAGGTTATTTTGCAGATTCCAGTTTATTTGCCCGGATGGGGTTGTAAAAGTTCTCTGTTCCACTACGGCTCCAACAGAATTAATCAGCTGCAATTTGGCCAGATAACCTGCCTTTGTGCAACCAAGTTGTATGGCGCCATGAATTGGATTATTGACTAGCCAGAGTTTTTGTTTCGGGCCACTGTCATGTAATAGAACGACCTTGCTTAGCTTGACGCTACTGTTAGTCTCATTGATTCGTAACCTGTAATAATTATTTTCTGAAAGGTCGTAGTCGGTAAAAGTATAGTCGTTCAAAGGCGTATTGTCCTTAGGGTTTATGGTTGCAATTATCGAGAAATTTGTGGCATCAGTTGATTTTTCGAGATTGAAATTCTTTAGGTTTTGTTCTCCGGATGTATTCCATGACAACAGAGCCGATCTATTTTTGAGTTCACCCGTAAAACTGTTTAAGGTAACAGGTAAGAGACTATTTGAAGTGATATACACGGGGTAATCCTCTGCCTGGCCGTATTCGGGATTAGTACAAGCGCCGGAAATCGGCGGAACACCATAAATAGTAGATGCATCGTCGATAACCCTCAGTCTCAGGACAGTGTTGACGGTTGCGGTAGATGGGATCGTAAAATTCGCGGATGCGGAAGGTGGACTTGTAGGAATTGCACCAGCGAAGATAATTTGCTCACTGGTATTATCGAATAACCCGTCGTTGTTATAATCAATCCAACCTCTGAGTTGTTCCTCGTTTCTACCCGCAACTGTGGCGGTGATGGTATAAGTGTTGCCTTTAATCAATTGCACCACGTTTAGACAGCTAGCTGTTCCGTCCACATATCCGTTGTCATACATAGCGAGGGAACTTCCAATATCCTTGTTATTCAGCTCTATATTAAAAATGCCTGCATAGTCGCCACTCAGACCTGCCGCCGAAGTCGTTGGTGTACAGGAGGCCGGAGTGGGGGAAGAATACACAAACGGATTGACCGAATTGAGCGCAGAGGATGTTGCCAGGCTTTTCCTGAAAACCGAACCTGCATAGGCGAGCATCCTCGCCTTTTGGCCTGCCGTAAAAAGATTGTAGCAGTAAGTGTAGTTCATGTAATTACTTTCGGTGTTGATGCTGTAGACAGTACCGGTACAAGGATTGATTCCCGACCTGCAAGAAAAATCAACTACACCGCCCAACTGGTTATACGATTCTGGGTCCGTGTCGCATACCTTGTCACCGTCGATATTGCAATTTGCGTTCACAGGACAGGTATTTTTATCGGGTGAGCCCTCGAAGGTGTGAAACAAGCCGAAAGCGTGGCCCATTTCATGAGGCAAGGTTTTTTGCCCCGCAACCATCTGGGTGGCAAGCATGATCATTCCATCATTTAATGGTGAACTGCCAGGAAAGTATGCATAGCCGGCAATAAAGGTACCGGAGGTTCCGTCCTTGCTGTCGATCTTGTTTACGACCCAGATGTTGTAGTACTGGAATGGGTTCCAGCGACTTAAATTTTTAACGCTTGATTCCTGGACTCCAGGGGTTGTTCCGTAGTTGGAACTAACGCCATCAGCGGAGTAACCGGGGATAACAGCAGCATTGACCCGGTCTATACCAGAGGAACTGTTGCAGAGAGGATCTTTTGCGGCAAGGACGAATTGAAGCTGCAAATCGCCAATACCTTGAGTGCCGGGATAGGTTCCATTATAGACCTGGTTGAGATAATCAATTGCACCCTGAATTTGGGCGTCGGTTGGATTGTATATAGTTCCAACGGCGCCGCCTGTGTGCATCACATGTACGACAACGGGAATGGTATATGCGACAGCATTTGTACCTGTCGTTCTTGCCGAAAGCCTGCTTTTGTTTTTGGAAATGTACCGTTGAACCGAAAGTTCCGTTTCTTCCACGGCTCTTTTGTAAGCCGGGTCCTTTTGCATCTTTCTTTGATGGACCTCGTCGAAGCCGCAGATCGCCTGGGAGGCGGCAGTGAAGCCGACCATCAGTAAGAGATGGACAAAGAAGAGGTTTCTCATGAACGAATTATTGGCGGAGTAATGATAACAAATATTACAGACAAAAAAAATCTCCCGCAGGTTGTGCGGGAGATTTGACTATTTTTTGTGACAGTTTACCACTTATCGACCTCATCGGTAGAGGCGGCGGCAGTGGTATTTGTAGTCGTGGATGAGCTTATAGTTTGAGGCTCTTCGGAAGCAGTTACCTCCTCGGCTTCATGTTCGACATCGACATCTTCGTGGTTGTATGCGTCAAAATCGAAATCAGGCATTAACTGTGTTTTCACGTGGTCGACGGCTTCGGTCAAGGCTTTAATGAATTTATTAAAATCTTCTTTGTAAAGAAAGATCTTGTGGCGATCGTATCCATTATCGTTGAAGCGTTTGCGGCTCTCCGTAATCGTGAGGTAATAATCATTGCCACGAGTAGCCCTTACATCAAAAAAGTAGGTTCTGCGCTTTCCGGCACGGATCCGTTTGCTGTAAATGCTTTCCATTTTCTTGTCATTGTTGTCGTACGCCACGTTTAATGTTTTTACAGTTTAATAAAAAAAGTTTTGGTTTTTTAGTTGCTTACAAATATAATTATGTTTTTCCAACGGCCAAATTTAGCTAAACGCCAATGAAAACTTATCTCTAAATTTGCAACTCATCTCAGATTCCCGGGGTGCTTCCGTCGAAGACGGAGGCTGAGATCAAACCCGCAGAACCTGATCAGGGTAATGCCTGCGCAGGGAGGCTCTTTAACATTCGCCGCCAGTTTCAGTCGTATAAAGGACTTAAACCAAGGTGCGAACAATAAACCTCACACTTGCTTAGACATTCCCTTTCATTTAAAAACATTAAAATGAAAAGGACTGTATTTTTTATCTGTTTCGCTTCGTCGTTAAGCTGCTGGTCGCAAGAAAAGAAAGACACCATAGACTTACCACCCGTAGAAGTCAGGGCTGTAACAGCTTCAGCCACTGCCCCCTTTGCAAAAACTAATTTGGACAAAAAGGATATTGGCAAACAGAATCTTGGCCAGGATCTCCCCTTTCTTTTGAACCAGACTCCGTCCGTAGTTGTGAATTCCGATGCCGGAAACGGTGTCGGTTACACCGGTATCCATATCCGGGGGACGGATGCCACAAGGATCAATGTTACTCTTAATGGGATTCCGTATAATGATGCGGAAAGCCAGGGCACTTATTTTGTGGACTTGCCCGACTTTGCATCGTCTGTAAACCGGATCCAGGTGCAAAGAGGTGTAGGTACCTCCACTAACGGTGCCGGTGCTTTTGGAGCCACTATCAACTTCAGCACAAACGAGGTCAATAAACACTCCTATGCGGAAATAAACAACAGTTATGGGTCCTTCAATACCTGGAAGAACACTATCAAAGCAGGAACTGGCCTGTTGGGGAATCACTTTACGGTTGATGCAAGAGCCTCGAGAGTTTCAAGCGACGGTTATATTGACCGTGCGAGCACGAACTTAAGGTCTGTTTATTTTTCTGCCGCTTATTTATCGGAAAAGAACGACCTGCGGCTGAATGTGTTTTCGGGAAAGGAAAAGACCTACCAGGCGTGGTATGGTGTGTCGGAGTCGGATCTCAAGACGCACAGGACTATCAATTATGCAGGCACTGAAAAACCGGGTGAGCCTTATGATAATGAGACCGATAACTATAAACAGGACCATTACCAATTATTTTACACGCATCGTTTTAATCCCGATCTAAGTTTCAATGTGGCTGGCTTTCTAACAAATGGTAAGGGGTATTATGAAGAATACCGTGCGGGTCAGAACTAC
>DATDNL010000348.1:0-2403 GCA_036518315.1 Flavisolibacter sp.
GGCGTAATTGGACTTTGTTCTGCGTATTACCTGCAGAAAACGGGGTGGCAGGTCACCGTGCTTGATGATTCTCGGGGGGATGAAGGCTGTTCTTATGGCAACCTGGGAATGATTGTTCCAAGCCATTTTGTTCCATTATCATCGCCCGGTGCCATCGCTAAAGGAGTCAGATGGTTGTTTGATAGCAGGAGTCCGTTTTATATCAAATTCTCCTTTGATCCGCGCCTTATTTCGTGGGCTTTAAGATTTGTCAGGAATGCAACCCGGCAGAATGTAGAAAAGGCAGCGATACCATTAGTGGAATTCAATCTTTACAGTCAATCACTCTTTGAAGAATTGAATGCCGAACCCGGTTTAGACTTCGGATTGGAGCATACCGGTATACTTATGTACTACAAATCTCAAAAGGCGGCGGATGAAGAAATGCATTTAGCCAGAAAAGCAGGGGAGCTGGGGATAGACGTTGAAATTTTGAATAAACACGAAGTACAGCGGTTGGAACCCCAAACCGAGCTGGATGTCTTAGGAGCAGCCCATTATCGTTGCGATGCTCATCTGGATCCCAACCGTTTTATGGTACAACTACGGAAGTGTTTGCAAGTCTCCGGAGTCGACGTTCAAAGTAATACTAGTGTAACGCAAATCATTGCTTCGAGTGGGAGAATACAAAAGGTAATAACATCAAAAGGCGAGCAAGAAGGAGACGCCTATGTTCTGGCTTGCGGCGCCTGGCTTGGTCAGCTAGCGAAAAGATTAGGACTCAAGATTCCGTTGATAGCAGGCAAAGGATACTCATTTACCTATGAACGCCCTTTAAAAAAATTGAACTTTCCAGCCATATTGTGTGAAGCGCGTGTTGCCATTAGCCCAATGTGTGAACGTATGCGGTATGGCGGAACAATGGAAGTTGGTTCACCTGATAATAAAATCAATATGAACAGAGTAAAGGGCATCGTAGAATCGATTTCACAGTATTTGCCGGATTTTAACTTAAACGTACCGGACACCAACGATATCTGGTATGGTTTGCGTCCTTGCTCCCCTGACGGGTTGCCTTATGTGGGGCGTTCGTCAAAATTTGAAAACCTACTTATTGCCGGTGGACATTGCATGATGGGAATGAGTCTCGGTCCTGCTACAGGGAAATCAATCGCTGACCTGGCCAATAACAAAAAAACACATGTCGATATCAGGCCATTCGAACCCAGCCGCTTTTCTTAAGTTCTTAAAGACGCGCGCGGCAACTGTGCGTTTTTGCCATTGTTCAATTAGTAGATGTGCAGACCACTATTGCTAATCCGGTGTTCCGATTTCCTATATGTCCCACGGTCGCCGCTTGTTCGTTCTGTATTGCTAACCGCTAATAGAGGCAGGCAACCGGCGTCTTTCGTCAGAAGCTTAGGCTTCCGATTATTCCAGAAGATCAGCAAATAAGATGAATAAGATTGTTGCGTCTAACGTTTTACCAGATCATCCAAGATCGCTTTATATTTTATTTTTCACCGAAATGTGGGAACGCTTTTCCTTTTATGGGATGAAAGCTTTGCTGCTTGCGTATATGGTGTCGGAACTCCAGTTTGACGAGCGGAAAGGGTATTCGCTTCTTGGGACATACACAGCCCTGGTTTATACCATGCCTTTGATCGGTGGATTACTTGCCGATCGATATCTTGGTTATAGCAAATCAGTGATTTTTGGTGGTATATTGATGGTGGTGGGTCATCTTGTACTAGCACTACCGACAGAATGGGGCTTTTTCTATGGGATGGCGTTTGTTATTTGTGGAAATGGTTTTTTTAAGCCCAATGTTTCAAGTATGGTAGGCGGTCTTTACTCTAAATCCGATCCAAGACGGGACAGCGGATTCTCGTTATTCTATTTAGGTATTAATTTGGGTGCAGCACTTGGAGGTTTACTGTGTGGTTATGTTGGACAAAGGATACAGTGGCATTACGGTTTTGGATTGGCGGCTATTTTTATGATTCTTGGGTTAACCGTTTTTTGTCTCGGGAAAAGGAGATTGCCAGAACACGTTGTTAGTGCTAACAAAATAAAACAATCTGAAAGTCTCTCTTCAATTTTAAGGGTCGATTATTTAATTTATACTGGCACTTTACTGTTAGCGCCACTCTTTGTGGAAGTTTTTAAGATGTATGCCATGACCGATTATTTACTCACCGCCCTTGGTGTCGCCTCTATCGCATGTATCACAATCATAGCTATCAAATTGGATAAGACAGCTCTATTTAAACTGTTGGCGGCGATGGTTATGATCGTGTTTTCTATTCTGTTTTGGGCTTTCTATGAGCAAAATTCCGGGTCATTGAACTTGTTTGCGATTAGGAATGTTGATATGAAAGTCATGGGGGTAACCATTTCGGCATTATCAGTCAATAATTTTCT
>DATDNL010000349.1:0-9758 GCA_036518315.1 Flavisolibacter sp.
CAATAAGGATACTAAGGAGATAAAATAAGGATACTATAAGAGAAGTAATACCGAGTAATAGATGGGTAATAGGATACTAATAGAAAAGTATAAGGATAGTAATAGAGACTAATAGAGAAGGCGAATGGCGGTGAGTGATCAATGGTGAATGGTGAGTTAAGAAAACTCGGTTGCGAGGAAAAATGGACCGGAGAGTGGAGGAAAAATAGGAACCATACAAGGAATAAAAGACATACAAGGGAACGTCAACGGATTAATCGAGAAAATACTCATCTTTCCAGTTCCTTTGTCGAAAACCTTTTCTTGTAGTCGTTTAGCGCTTCGAGTACCTCCCGCCGACTTTGCCGAAGGGCATTAGTTTCAATTGTAAAAGCTCCTCCATAAAACCGACTGTTCAATTGTGCAATTAACCTGTTCTCCCTTGTAAATATTTTTGCAGGAACTTATATTGGTCGAACCAACCAAGAAAAAGCTGGATGAGGAAAAAGCAGCCGAAGGCAGCAAACGCATAGGCGCTGCTTATTAGAGCGCTGTCAGCGAGAATAAGAAAAAGAAGCACGAACACTGACCAAACAATAAAGCCGCCGATAATCTTTGCTTTTGAGTGCGGAAAGGAAATTGTCTCTAGCACGTTGGATATTTTAATTACTGGCTGACAGTTACTTCAAGTACAGCGTAATCTAAACGTTCTACTTCAAATGTGTTTTAGCTGGTTTAAATTTTAAAACTCTTAAGCCTATAATGTCACCGACGTAAATGTTGCCATTCTTGTCGACAGCAATATCATGAAACCAGCAGGATGTTCTATCATAGGAGCCAGATGCTCCGATATGACTAATGATATGTTGCGACTTGTCGAACTCAAAAAAAGTCGAACCATTCACTGTACTATCGGGTTTCTTCCTTGGGTCGTAGTCAATGGCAAATAGGCTATTGTTTAGGCCGATCGCAACTGATGGAACTTGTTCCACTTCTTCATTGTTCTTTAGTTCTTTTAGAAAGCGACCGGAAGTGTCGAATAGTTGTATCCTGTTATTCTGCCTGTCAGCCACGTAGATAATGTTCTTATTGTCGATCGCGATTCCATGAGGAATGATGAACTCACCGGGCTTGCTTCCATACTTGCCCCATGACTTAATAAATTTTCCGGATGAAGAGAACTTAGCCACTCGACTGTTGCCATAGCCGTCACTCACGTAGAATGTACCATCATCCCCAACGGCTAAATCTGTCGGTAGGTTGAAGTGTGTAGCATCATCGCCCGCCACCTTTGCCGTTCCTAGTTTCATGAGGAGTTTGCCTTCGTGACTGAACTTGAAGATTTGCTGCAGCGCCACATCTGTGACCCAAACGTTATTGTTCTTGTCGACTGTCAATCCGTGAGGCATTAGAAATAGGTTGGCGCCCCAGGAGCGAATGAGCTTCCCTGTTTGGCTATCAAATTCAAAAATGGTGTTTTGTGAAATGAGCGAATCCGGAAATGGCTCGGTCCAATGGCGCCCCGTTCTTTGAAAGACAAATATGTGGTTGGATTTGTCGATGCCTATTCCTGTTGGTTGACTGACGATATATTTATTAGCGGTTTGAACCCAGGCAGTGTCTAATACGTAATTAGTCTTTGCAGTATTAACGGTTAGAGATCTTGGTTCGTTGTGTGATTGAATGACAAGGCTGATTAAAAGAATATAGAACATTCTCATTGTGCCGTTGGTTTAACGCCATTATTGACGGATGTTGTTCTGTGGTTTAAGTTAGTTTGTCTATTAAGGTAACGCTTTAGGCCGATGTCTGAGTTGTGTGAAGCAGGGCGGTAGTCGAAAAATGAGGCATTAGAGGCGGAACGGAAAAATGGAGAGGAAAGGGGAGACGTCAGAAGAGAGAAGGCAAAGGGTAAAAGGTAAAAGGAGAAAGCCAAAAGATCGTATAGTAGACGTATTGCACAAAAAAGCTTTCCGTCCAAGGAAAGCTTCAATTCGTTAAAAACCAGCTCGGTCGTTTACCTGCCCAGCAGAGTACTAGTTATTCTTAAAAGGTGTCACCATATCAAATGCAGGGATGTTTACCTCGAACAATTCCTTTGTATGCATGTTCTCCATGAGATAGGAGCCGTGCATCTTGCCGATCTCGGTATGTAGATTACACCCGCTAACATATTGATATTCTTCGCCTGCGCTTATCACCGGCTGCATGCCTACCACGCCTTCACCTTCCACTTCGCGATAGCTCCCGTCGCTATCGAATATGTGCCAATGACGACTGTGCAGCTTTACCGGAAAACCATTGTGGTTTTCTATTGTAATGCGATAAGCGAACATGAACTCTGATTGCAAGGGGTTTGAATAGTCCTGCTGATAAAATGTTTCCACGCTTACCTTAACGCCTTCCGAAATCATGCTTACCATAGCCATTCAGATTTTAATTCGCTTATACTAAAACAAAGTTGTTGCCAATTTAAGAATGTAATTATTTGGGGAAAAACTTTCTACAAGATATATTTTTGCCGCTCTAAAACCTATACGAAATGAAGATAGCTGTGGCGAAAGGCGATGGAATCGGTCCCGAAATCATGGACGCAGTGTTGAAAATATTCGACGCCAATCATGTAGGCCTTGAATACGAGTTTGTTGACATGGGTAAATGGGTATTCGACAAGGGCTTTTCGAACGGGATGACGCCTGACGCCCAAAAGACCATCGAGGAACTGGGGATACTGTTTAAGGGTCCTATGGAAACTCCAAAAGGGAAGGGGGTGAAAAGTGTGAACGTCACGGCAAGGAAAACGTGGAATACTTACGCCAATAAGAGAACTTTTCAAACCCTGCACGGGGTCGATACCGTTTTTAGCAAGGCCGGAATTACCATCGACATTACCATGGTAAGGGAAAACCTGGAAGATACCTATGGTGGAATTGAGCACATGTTGACCCATGATGTGGCGCTGAGCCGCAGGTTTATTACCAGGCCAGGAAGCATGCAGGTAATTCGCTATGCTTTCGAGATGGCAAAACAAAAGGGTGCACGAAGGATCACTTGCGGCCACAAGGCTAATATCATGAAGCTTACTGATGGGCTGTTTCTTGAATGTTTTTATGAAGTAGCCAGGGAGTTCCCCGAATTGAAGGCCGACGATAAGATCGTCGACGACCTGGCCATGCAGCTAGTGATAAGACCTGATCAATATGATGTGATAGTGATGACCAATTTGCAGGGGGATATCATTTCCGACCTGTGCGCCGGACTGGTTGGCGGATTGGGCTTTGCCCCTTCGGCCAATATCGGCGACCATATTTCCATATTTGAAGCGGTGCATGGCACTGCTCCCGACATTGCGGGGAAGAATATCGCGAATCCCACTGCCTTATTGCTGAGCGGACTGGCCATGCTGCGCCACCTGGGTTATACAGAGAACGCGGCAATTATAGAAAACGCGCTGCTGTACACGTTGGAGCAAGGTATTCATACAGGCGATTTTGGTGATAGGTCAACTCCATCATTAAACACCACCCAATTTGCTGATGCCATCATTGGCAACTTTGGCAAGACACCAAAGGTGAATGCAAGAAAGCTAACGGCCAATGAACCGGAGACACCGGCTGTTTGTCATTTGGACCGGAACGCGATGATGGTTTCGAAAGAAGGTGAGCAGGAGAAGATCGTTGGAGTAGATATGTTCATCGAAAGCGTGGATCAGCCGGACCATATCGCCCAAAAATGTTTATTGCATGGCGGGACCAAGTTTAAGCTGATCAACATCAGCAACCGCGGTACCCAAGTGTGGCCTACGGGTTCAAAGTTTACGAACCTTGTGAACCAGTACAATGTTCGATTTGAAGCATTGAATGAACAATCGTTGACACAACAAGACATAATAGGGTTATATGTTAGCCTGAGTGCCGACTATAAGATTTGCTCTATCGAGTTGCTGAATATGTGGGGGAGTAAGAAAGCGTATAGCTTGGCGCAGGGACAATGAGACGATGAGTCAATGTGACAATGAGCCAATGTGACGATGGGGGAATTAGCTGATCCCGCAGAGCGGGACAAGTTGTGATGATTAGCTGATGGGTGGTTGAATAGTCGATTGAGTTGATTGGTTGATTAGGTAATAGTTGATTAGTCACTTACGTGTTTGAATGGGAAAAGGCTGTTTGAGGACAGCCTTTTTCATTTTTACTGACTTGATTGTGTACCTAATCTTTTAGGCCGAGATAGGTCTTGACCGCATTATAGTCCTTCCAGTTGACGGCGGATCCGTTTGCCGTTCGGGCATGGGTGCCACCGGGGATTAATATATACCTTACTTTCAGGCCGTCAATTATACGCTGACTCGCATATAGTTCAACTGTTTGAGGGAAATAGTATGCGTTGATGATAAGACCTCCATCAAAGTAGGGTAAAGGCACTACGAATGGCGTTGCGGCATTGGTGCTGAGATTGAAATAGGTTTTGATCTCGCCCCTGTTTAAAATAGCAGTATCCAATTTGGGAGCGGCAATATCTGTGTACCATCCGACAGTATCTATTACCGTACCAGTCATCGTTGTGTCAGCCTTCCAGGTAACTGCTATCCAGTCGGAATACATAACGTTAGCGGTACCTGTAGCGCCAGGTGCCCCTGCCGGTCCTGCGGGTCCTGAGGCCCCTGCTGGTCCTGCGGGTCCCGTGTCACCTTTTGGTCCTGCCGGTCCCGTTTTACTACATGAAATGATTAACGTGACCACGGCCATTGCCAATGCCAACGGTAAAAATTGAAGGGTCTTCCTCATAAATTTCGGTTTTTGAGTGATTAATATGATGCGTTTTTTCTTTCAATATACCAATTTATAGTTGCTCCACACCGAGCCTCGTGTCTATCCAATATTACGGTACTAACTCCATACTTATCCATGCTTTTGCATCGGTGGAGCTCACCATGTCATAGGTGGTCGCACTGGTTTGAACAAAATAATAACCCTGGGGCAATAACAACTGGGTTAGTGCCTGGCGTGCCGGGCCTGAAGAGGGATAGGTACCATAGGTTCCGACATTCGTAAATATGGCACGTCCGTCGGCCGTGAATTGAGCTTTGGGAGCCGCGCCATAAAGCAACTCCAGGCCAGTTCCCGCAGCGTTGATAAATACGGGAGCAAAAAGATCATTACTGTTTCCGTTATAGCCCGGCCAGTACACCACGAAATAATAATTGGGGAGTGTTTTCATCCCAAAAGCATCATCAACTCCATTCACATGAAAAGCATCTAACGAGACCCAATATCCACCAGTGCTTGCAGCGGTTTGCCACCAACGCTGTGGAGCTGACAGGTCGACTTTCAAAGGTTGCGTGGCTCCAGATATGGTACCCGCTGTACCACTGACTTTTACATTCAGTACAAAGTTGTTTGCGTCCCAACTCACAATGTCGATGCTGTTGATGGTTTGTGTGCCTGTAACGAGCGGGTTGACCAACACTACGCTAGTGGCACTGTAGTAATAAGAAGTGGTGAATTGCCGGATGTTTCCGCTTCCATCCACCCAGGTAAATGTGATTGTTCTTGAAACCGTGTTGACTCTAACTTCGTAGCTTACGGCACCAACGGTTAGTCTTTTAAAGTAGTTGAGGATCGTGTTGACATTCTCGAAGCCCAGGGTAGTCGCCCACCTTCCATTTTGCCAGGCATCTAAATCCTGTTGTGTAGCCCTAGTCAAGGTAAGTTTGGTACCATTGACCCTACCTGTCAGAAGGATGCTGTCTTTGGTCAGAGAGTCCAGCGAGAACTCGAAATCGGAGCCGAGACCCGTGCCATAGTTCCCACCATTGACACCAGCGTCGGGATCAGAAAGCATATGCAAATAGGAATAGGTGTCGAACAGGAGCGAAGGAGTTTGTAGTGCCTTAAGACGGTAACTGCTTTCGCCGGCGGTACTTGCTGTGGTTGGGTTGAAATCGGAATACATCTTCACGCGGTTGGAGTCGTTGAAGCGGAAGAGGAAATGATAGATCCCGCCCGTCTGAGTGCGAATGGTCGCATTCCAACCTGCAGGGGAACTGGTTAAAGCAGACTGGTATTGAGTCATCGCAGCATTGATACGTTCGTCGGGAGACTGCTGGAAAGCCGTATCATATTTCTTACAGGCAGTAAATACAAGCGTGCAGGAAAAAATGAAGACGGCAACTATCCTAAGTGGTACTATATTTCGGTTCATTGATAGCGGATATTTAATAGAGCTCATTAACAATGGCGTTTCTTACACGTAGCTGCAGCGTATAGAAGTCGATATTCCATGCCTGCTTGTAGTAGTTAATTACGATGGACTCCTTCTGGCGAAGCTTAGCCTGGGCCTCTGCGGCCGTAGTACCACGGGTACTTGTGCCTGTGATGCTATTCACGATATTGTCGAAGCCGGCTTTTCCCTCGATCAACATGATGGAAACCATCTCAGCAAAATCTTCAGCGGGGCTTGATAAAGCATAAGCCGTTACGAATCCATCCTGGCGCGCTGCAACATCATTGGTGTTGATCCAGTCGGCAGTGTAGAAACCTTTAGTGACATCATCGAAGGACGTGGGACGACGAATGTTCTGGTCAAGGATGTGGGCAAATTCGTGATGGATTACATGATACATCTGCTTGGGAATTACAGAATCAGACGGGAGATACCCCGGCATCGATTTGTTTTTAAAGTCGTTAAGCAGGTATAGAACAATTTTACGTCCGCCTTCGGCGGTTCCAAGGGTTATACTTCCGTCCAGGTTCCAGTTGGCGCTTCCTGCCAGTACAAAAAGTTTTGGAGAATATTTCTTGAAGAAAAATTCACCACCCTGCAGAATGTAGGGCTCCATCCAGACTTTTTTCACTGACCGCATTACTGGAATGACCTTTTCTTCTTTTGGAGGAACGATGGTCTTGTTGAGGTCGAGCTCAAACTGGTCCCATTTGTATTTTGTCGCAATGTTATACGGCACTACCAGCGTATCATATAACCATTTATCGAGAGAGGTCGGAACCCAGGTGTCGCCACCGAGGCCTGATATATTGTCGACGGTAAGTGGATCTTCTTTTTTGCAGGAGAAGAAGATGATGGAACCAAGAAGAATTGCTACTAATGTTTTTGATCTCATAACTACAGATTTATCTTGGATTTTGATCAATTCCTGATTGTTTAGCGGTTGCCGGTATTTGAAACAACCGGTGCGGGTCTGTTGGACTTAACGTGTATGTTTGGCCTGAAAGGGTGCGATGAACAACGGGTATCTTATACCGAAGTATATCAAACCATCGTAAGCCCTCGTGTACAAACTCAGTTCGTCTATACGAAAGAATAGTATTGATCAATGCCAGCTGGGTGTTAGATGTGCCCCAGGCATTTTGGATGTTTGAAGCGTTAAGACCGTGCCTCGAAGGATCGTAAGCAACGATCCTGGTGCTTAGGTAAGTATTCAATAAGGCTATAGCATTATTAAACTGGTTAGTATAAGCATATGCTTCTGCCAGGTTGAACAGCACTTCTTCAACCGTAAAAAGGGGAACCATAACGTAACCATTTCCGAAATCTGCGTTAACCGATACTCTCACGAAGTATTCGTTGATTTTGGGAACGATGATGTGATTTTCAACATAGCTCCCTGTTGCAAAAGCCCACTGGCCACCGGTCACGGGTTCGTACCTCAGGACCTGGTCTCTGACGGCTGGCGTCATAGCATAACGCGCAAATGCGTTCGTACGAAACCAGTAAGAATTTGTTTCGCACAATAGCAAGTTTGCATTTTCAGTGGCCTTCGCATAGCGAGGCGCGATCTCGTTAAGAAGAATTTGAGAATATTCGGTATTCCAGGGTCTAAGGTTGGAGAGGAAATCATTATTAGGAACGGCCTGGGAAGCGTATTGAATCACTTTTTGATAATCCTTTTTATAGAGATAGAACCTTGCCGCAAACGCATTCGCTGCCGATTTGGTGAAATGATATTTAGGAACTGAATAAGATTTATTATCTAAATAAGGCAAACCGGCCAACAAGTCCTGTTCAATATTTGCGTATACAGAAGCAACTGTACCACGACTGTATTGTTTGATAAAATTCTCTTCCGGCTCGGTTACATAGGGAATACCCGGATCTGAAGATGCTGTAGCAGGATCATAGAATTTGGCGAAGATGTTAACCAGCATAAAATGAGCATAGGCTCTTGTTACCAGTGCTTCTGCTTTTTGAGCAACATAGTCATTGGGATTAGAAACGTTGCTTATTGTTTTCAGGGCTTCGTTACTGGCGGCAATGGCATGATAGCAGGCAAACCAATAAAATTCGGGTGTGTCTTCGCCCGTCGTCCGGGTATCTTTGAAAAAGTAGACATCCGAGTTAATCACATTCAAATCGGGGCTGCCTACATCGCCTGAACCAATGTCTCCCACGTTGTCAGTTGACGTTTCCGTAAATGGAACATAATTGGCGCCAGGGTAAGCCGTTGCAAGTAACTGCGAAACTTTTTCCGGTGTATCAAGCACAGCCCTGTTGTCCGGTTGTTTCTCCAGGTATTTTTTACAAGATGGAAGAAATGTAAAAACCGCTACAATAAATAGTATCGATTTCAATTTTATGTTGCTCATTGTATTGTGCATAGTTTTCATCAGAAAGTAAGTTTGAGTGAAACAGTAATTTGTTTCTGAATGGGCTGTGCTACACCACCGGCGTTGAAGAATTCCGGGTCTTGTCCCTGTAGTTTCTTGTCGGAGTAGATCAACCACATATTGGAGGCTGCCGCGGTGATGGAACCATTCTTAATTACTGATAACCGTTTGAGTGCTGAGCTTCCAAGCTGGTAAGTAAGCGCAACTGTCTTAAGCCTGGCAAAGCTTCCGTCAGCGACTCTCGCCGTAGAATAATTATAATTATTGTAAGGATAAGAACCTGTAGCGGTTGTCAGGTAGCTAATGTACAAATCGGAAATGGAAGGAATATTGGTTGTTTTTTCGTCGCCCGGTATTTCCCAACGATCCCAAAACTCTTTCGGCATCGCATCCAGATCTACATAGCCGCCCCTAAATGCAGGATAAAGGCGGATCTTGTTACCTGCCTGGTAGGTGATAAACACGTTCAGTGACCAATTCTTGTAATTGAAAGTATTGGAAAAACCACCGGTGATGGGAGGATCAACAGGGCCTTCGTAAACCAGGTGGTCCACGCTGTCGCTTTGAAGATAGACTCCCTGTCCAACTTTTCCTGTTTCATCAGTAAACAGTGGAATTCCCGTTTTGTGGTCAAGACCCTTGAAATCCAAGGAGAATAAACTGTTGACAGGATAACCCTGCCTGTTGCCGCCTTCGGGTTTTACTAAATCAAAGATGAGAGGCGTGTTGGCCGCATTCGTTATTTCGGTCCGGTTGAGGCCGAAGGTGAGCGTAGATTTCCACCCGTAATTCTTTTTCCTGATGATTTGCCCGTTTAATAGAAACTCATAACCATAAGATTTCATATTCGCATAGTTGGCTACTTTATAGGGTTCGCCGCCAATGCCAGAAGTCTTAATGCGGCTGATCAGGTCAAAGCTCCTCCTGCTGTATCCGTCAACACTGGCACTAAGCCTGTTATCCAGAACTCCTATGTCAAAGCCGACGTTTCCCTGGTAATTCTTTTCCCAGGTAAGATCGTTATTCCGGAGATTAATGATGTCTATTACGGATTCCCTTTCGTCTGCATAAGGCCTGTTTGAAGTTGAACTCTTTAATACCACATCGGCGTTCGTGGCCGGGCCAAGGCTTGCAGTAATGCCATAGCTGGCCCTG
>DATDNL010000350.1:0-19430 GCA_036518315.1 Flavisolibacter sp.
ATCCTGTTTGGCCGCTACCACTTCATCTCCTGCCTTCAACTGCAGACCGAAGATGATGGTCTCCAGTCCTTCCGATGAATTTCTGTTTATGGCAATTTCTTCAGCACTGCATCCGCCAAGTTTTGCGAGGTTGCTTCTTAGGGTTTCTCTTCCCTGGTCCAGTATCCGCCACATATAGTAACTCGGAGCCTCGTTGCTGTAATCGTAGAAACGCTTCATCGCGTCCTGCACTGTTTTCGGTGCCGGCGAAACGCCACCGTTGTTTAGATTGATGATGGAGGGCGAAACGGTAAAAGATTGTTGAATGTAATACCAGAACTCTTCGTCTGTTGCCAGGTCGTGGGCTGGAACGTATTCCACGTTCCTGATCGCTTTTTCGAGGTTCCTGCTCCAGGCGGGTTTCACAATAGACGAAAGAAAAGCGGTAGCCGAGAAAGCACCGGCTCTTTCTAAAAACTTTCGGCGGTTAACAGGCATTGCAAGGGTTTTCATAAATGTAACAATTTCGCTGATCCGCGAACCGGCAACAACTGACTGTTTTTCGTCCGGGCAATACCTGTCCCCAAATCGCGTTGCCGGGGTTATATTATAGGCGAGTTATGGACGAGCAACTGTATGGCAACTAAATATCCAGTTATGCCAGGGCCATATCGGCATTTACTCTACGAATGATTTAAGAACAACAGGCGATTAATGCGAATCCTGGCATCGCATTTACGAAATCACAGCGCACTAATGGTCCCTGTCAAACAAACTCCTGGTTGGCATTTGTCACGATGTAGTAAAAACAAGGTCCCTCTGAACCAGTCATATGTTAACAAAACGCTTTTGCCTGCGTAAAACTTTCGAATTCTCTTGCTCTTTCTTAAAAAATTTGGAACATGCTTTTACTGCCTTTATTTTTGCACTCCTTTCGGATTGAGCTATGGTGTAACGGTAGCACTACAGATTTTGGTTCTGTCTGTCTAGGTTCGAATCCTAGTAGCTCAACAAATCCCTCGCTTTAAGCGGGGGATTTTTTGTTACCAAAATTTAACGTCGCTTCTTATTAACAATAATTATTTTTATAGCGCATTTGTAAGAAATACTTCTAAATTTGCAACCTCTAATGAATATGAGCACGCATAACAAACATTTCATCTTTCACAAGCAGGCTTGCACCCGCGTGTACGATGTGTGCTTTGATATCTTCCGCTACTTAGGACGACGACCAGGATTCTGATAGGACGACCCGCTAACCAAGGGCCCTATCAGTGAAGTTCTCCCCAGTTTTTCTTGGTACAGGATTGGTTATCCAAAAATCTTATATCAACTCTTTAGATAGTGGACACTCAACATATTATCATTAGGGTGGCGACACCAGGGGATAAAAAGTATTCAAAAATTATCACGGATGAGATGGAGTCCTCGGCGAAAGCCAGGGGAACGGGAATTGCCAAACGCTCACCTGAATACGTAGCTCAGAAGATGGACGAGGGCAAGGCAGTGATAGCCGTCATGCCCGATGGTACCTGGGTTGGCTTCTGCTACATTGAAACCTGGGAAGGCGAATATGTAGCAAACTCTGGATTGATCGTAGCTCCGGAGTTTCGCAAGGGTGGAGTCGCCAAAGCAATCAAGCAAAGAATCTTCCAACTCAGCCGCGAAAAATACCCTGATGCAAAGATCTTCGGATTGACAACAGGACTTGCTGTGATGAAAATTAACAGTGAGTTAGGTTACGAACCCGTTACCTATTCCGAGCTCACTCAGGACGAAGCCTTTTGGGCCGGCTGCAAAAGCTGCGTCAACTACGATATTTTAATGAGCAAGGAGCGCAAAAACTGTTTGTGTACTGCCATGCTATTTGATCCAAAAGATCATTACGAGCCAAAGGAAACACAGGACCACTTTGAAAAACACAGCCAGGTATATGAGCGCTTACTCAAGATCAAACAGAGTAAGTTCCTGAAGCGCCTCAAAGGCAATGGTGTTACCGGTGAAGTACGAAACGTGAACCGCAAGCTGAAGATGCTTTTGGTCAACCTGGTTCACTAATTCCTTGCTGCTCCGGCAATCGTAATCATCAAATCATATTTCCACTATACAAATGAACAGTCAGAATTCTAACAAGTCATCCAACCCGGCTTCTTCCTCCACAGGAAAAGGAAGCAAGAAAGTTGTTCTTGGATTCAGCGGCGGATTAGATACCTCCTATTGCGTTAAATATCTAGGCGAAGAGAAAGGCTATGAAGTACACAGTATCATTGTGAACACAGGCGGCTTTACTGAGGACGAGCTAAAAAAGATTGAAGAACATGCTTACAAACTGGGAGTAAAGACACATACTACGGTCGATGCTGTTAAAGGTTACTATGATCGCATCATCAAATACCTTATCTACGGAAACGTCTTAAAGAACAATACTTATCCTTTAAGCGTAAGTGCCGAAAGATTGAGCCAGGCCCTGCACATTGCTGAACATGCAAAGAAGCTGTCTGCAGATGCTGTTGCGCATGGCAGTACCGGCGCCGGCAACGACCAGGTGCGCTTCGATATGATCTTTCACATCATGATTCCCGGCATTGAGATCATTACTCCAATACGCGATCTGAAGTTGAGCCGTGAGCAGGAAATTGAATACTTGAGGAGCAAAGGTGTTGATATGAATTTCGACAAGGCAATGTATTCTATCAATAAGGGCTTGTGGGGTACTAGTGTAGGTGGTAAAGAGACTCTTTCTTCAAAAGGAATATTGCCCGAAGAAGCGTGGCCTACGCAGGTGACCAGTACAGGAACCGAAGAAGTAAAACTGGGTTTTGAAAAGGGGGAGCTAAAAAAAGTAAACGACAAGAGCTTCGGTCATCCCACTGAAGCCATACAATATTTAACCTCCATTGCCGCTCCTTACGGAATTGGAAGAGATGTGCACGTGGGCGATACGATCATTGGTATCAAGGGCCGCGTTGGTTTCGAAGCCGCTGCTCCTATGATCATTCTCAAATCGCACCACGCCCTCGAGAAGCATGTACTCACCAAATGGCAGTTGAACTGGAAGGATCAATTGGCACTCTTCTACGGCAACTGGTTACACGAAGGCCAAATACTAGACCCCGTGATGAGGGATATAGAAGCTTTCTTTGAAAGCTCTCAGCAATCAGTAACAGGCGATGTATTCGTGCAGTTGCAACCTTATCGGTTCCAGGTAATTGGCATCGAGTCGAAATATGATTTGATGAGCAGCAAATTCGGCAAGTATGGAGAAATGAATACAGGCTTTACGGGCGACGATGTAAGAGGATTCAGTCGCATCTTCGGAAACCAGACCGTAATATGGAATGCCGTTCATGACGAAGCTAATCCGGTCAAATGAGAGTTGTTTCCAAACACCAGCCGCTGAAGCACTATCAATGGGGAGCTGATTGTGATGGATGGAACCTTGTAGACGAAGACGGCCTTTCAGTGAAACAGGAAATGATGCCCGGCGGAACGAGCGAAGTGAAACACTTTCATCAAAATGCGCAGCAGTTCTTTTTTGTATTAGAAGGCACGGCAACATTTGAAATAGAAGAGGCAACCATACAGCTAAATAAAGGTGAGGGGTTGCATATAGAAGCAGGAAAAAAGCACAGGATATCAAATGAAACTGTTGAAGATCTTGAATTTATCCTATGTTCTCAACCCACGACCAGAAACGATAGAATAAACTGCGAATAAAAGAATAGCATATGGCAAGTAAAGACATCAAGGCAGGCAAGGCAAGTGAGCAAGTGGCCTCCACTAAAAGTGGAAGCCGGAAGGGAACTGTCAAAGTTGGTATTGTTGGAGGTGCAGGTTATACGGGTGGTGAATTGATACGTTTACTCATCCACCATCCGTATGTAGCTGTTTCCTTTATTAATAGCCGCAGTAACGCGGGAAAGCGGGTGGCTTCTGTCCACCAAGACCTCATCGGCGAGACCGACCTGGTATTTTCGAGTGAGCTATCGAACGACATAGATGTTTTGTTCCTTTGTGTCGGCCATGGTGAGGCAAAGAAATTCCTCGAAGCAAATCCTGTTGACGATAAAATAAAGATCATTGACCTTTCACAAGACTTTCGTTTAGCCAAACACTCAAATTTCCAGGATAAACAGTTTGTCTATGGTCTTCCTGAACTAAACAAGGAACAGATCAGGAGCGCACAAAACATTGCTAACCCGGGATGCTTTGCCACTTCCATTCAATTGGGACTGCTGCCATTGGCTAAGGCGGGCTTGCTGGAAGAGGTGTATTCAACAGGCATTACCGGTTCTACAGGCGCAGGACAAAGCCTCTCTCCCACTTCGCATTTCAGTTGGAGAGCCAATAACATACAGGCCTACAAAACTTTAAATCACCAGCATTTAAAAGAAATACACCAATCACTACACCAATTACAGACTAGTTTTCCTGCTACTGCAGACAAGGGGGAGCTAAACTTTGTTCCCTGGAGGGGTGATTTTACCAGGGGCATTTTCATCAGTTCCACTATTACCTGCGATTGGAAACTGGAAGACCTGGTTGAATTGTTTGAAAACTTTTATGCAGGTCAACCATTTACTTTTTTAAGCCAGGAGGCGATCTTCTTGAAACAGGTAGTGAATACTAATAAATGTGTCATCCAGCTCGAGAAGGTAGGAACTAAACTGGTGGTTCATTCTGCTATTGACAACTTATTAAAGGGTGCATCTGGCCAGGCAGTTCAAAACATGAACCTTTTGTTTGGTTTGGATGAGTGTGCAGGCTTGCATTTAAAAGCAACTGGGTTTTAGGATCTGAAGATTCTAACACTTATAACTTACAACTTATAACTTATAACATGAAAGCAGCCATCATCGGGGGCGGAAACATTGGTTTAGCACTGGCTGAAGGCCTGGTTAGGGCCGAGGTTTGCAAGGCTTCCGATATCACCATCACAAGACGCAATCCTAATGCGCTGAAGGAACTGTCCAAAAGAAGTTTCAAAACGAGCACCGACAATGTAAAAGCTATCGAGGATGCGGATGCGATCTTCATTTGTGTACTGCCGCAGCAGTTGGATGATGCTCTATCACAGATTCAGCCGGCCATGGACTTAAAGAAACAGTTGGTGGTGTCTGTCGTAACAGGTGCTCATACTAGTGCTTTCAGAAATGCTCTAGGCGACAAGCTTCGCGTCATTAGGGTCATGCCAAACACTGCTATGAAGGTTGGCGAAAGCATGACCTGCATTTCGGCAGTAAATGCGACTCAAAAAGATATTGCCTTGGTTCAGGACCTGTTTAACACGATGGGACAAAGCATCATCATCAATGAAGACATGATGAGTGCCGCAACAGCACTGTGTGCCTGTGGTATTGCCTTCTTTCTGAGAACGATCCGCGCTGCATCACAAGGAGGAGTGGAAATCGGCTTCCATGCTCACGATGCGTTAAAGATTGCAGCTCAAACTGCTTTCGGCGCTGCTAAGCTCTTAATCGCCAATCAAACGCATCCTGAAGAAGAAATTGATAAAGTAACCTCTCCTAAAGGTTGCACGATTGCCGGTTTGAATGAAATGGAGCACCAGGGATTGAGTTCCGCATTCATAAAAGGGATCAAATTATCGTCCGACATCGCAAGCAATTTGTATAAACAGAAGTAGGTGGTGTACTAAGTTGTACGTAATAAGTTGTAAGTAATAAATTATGCAGAATTATAAACAATTGAAAGTTTGGGAAAAGGCCCATTGCTTTACCTTAAAACTGTATCAAGCAACGAAGAGCTTTCCTAAAGATGAATTGTATGGCCTGACGAATCAACTTAGAAGGGCCGCATCCTCCATACCGGCAAATATTGCAGAAGGCTGTGGAAAAAGCTCTCAATCAGAGTTTGCCCATTTCTTAAACATTTCTCTCGGTTCTGCAAACGAGGCTGAATATTTCTTAATCCTTTCAAAGGATCTCAATTACCTGGACTCAGAAAACTTTATATCTCTTTGCAATAGTATCAATGAAATAAAAGCCATGTTGATCGTTTTAATCAATAAAGTAAGACAGACCACCAAAGACTTAAAACCTATAACTTAAAGCTTATAACTTAAAACTTACCACTCAAATGAAACTATTCGACGTTTACCCAATCAATGACATCAACATTGTAAAAGCCAAAGGCTCTTACGTGTGGGATGACAAAGGAACGCAGTACCTTGACATGTATGGCGGTCACGCGGTGATTAGTATTGGACACACCAATCCTCACTGGGTGCGAAGAATAGAAGAGCAGTTGACCGCTATTGCGTTTTACTCTAACTCAGTTCAGATACCAATACAAAAACAACTGGCTGAAAAACTCGGCAAGCTCAGTGGCAAGGAAGATTACCAGTTATTCCTTGTGAATAGCGGCGCAGAGGCCAATGAGAATGCTTTGAAGCTGGCCTCTTTCTATACAGGCAGGAAGAAAATCGTAGCCTTTTCAAAAGCATTTCACGGACGTACATCCCTGGCAGTGGCAGCCACCGATAACAAGAACATTGTCGCTCCTGTTAATGAAACGAACAACATAGAGTTTCTTCCATTCAACGATGAAGAAGCATTGAAGAATTATTTCCAGTCACATGGCAACAATGTTGCTGCGGTTATTGTCGAAAGCATACAGGGAGTTGGCGGAATCAATGTCGCTACCGGCAGCTTTCTTCAGCTAGCTCGCACCCTTTGCGACCAATACAAGGCTGTGCTGATCGCAGATGAAATTCAATGCGGCTATGGTAGAAGCGGAAAGTTCTTTTGTATTGACCGCGCCGGCATCAACGCCGATATCTATACTATGGCTAAAGGAATGGGCAATGGCTTCCCGATTGGCGGCATTCTCATTGCCCCACATATACAGCCGAAGCACGGTATGCTGGGAACGACCTTTGGAGGAAACCACTTAGCATGCGCCGCAGCCCTGGCCGTCGTTGAGGTCATGGAAAAGGAAAACCTGGTAACGAAAGCGGAAGAAGTGGGCAACTATCTAATCAGTGAGCTTAAAAAAATAGATGCAGTCAGGAACGTTAGAGGTGCTGGATTAATGATCGGCTTCGATGTTCCCGAAGAAATTAAGACGCTGCGTAAACATTTGTTATTTCAGCATCAAGTTTTTACTGGCGAATCAAAGCCCAATGTGATCAGGTTACTTCCTGCCCTCTCTATCAGCAGGAAAGAAGTCGATGAGTTTTTGAATGCTTTAAAGGCTTCCATTCAAGAGCTGAACAATCAAAAAACTGTTGAAGTGAGCAACGAGCCGTTAGGGGTTGCTGTTCCGAAACCATAAGAATGACGTATAACTAAATCTCTATACAACACATTGAAAAAGTTCATTTCTGTACACGACGTTGACAACATCGATGCTTTGGTTGAGAAAGCATTGGCCTATAAGGCAGATCCTTTTAAAGATAGGACACTTGGGAAAAACAAACGTATTGGTTGCCTATTCCTGAATCCAAGTATGCGTACCCGCTTAAGTACACAGATTGCTGCCCAAAACCTGGGAATGGAGGCGATCGTATTTAACGTGGGCAGCGAAGGCTGGGCACTCGAGTTTGAAGAAGAAGCGATCATGAGTGGCACTACCGTGGAACACGTAAAAGAGGCGGCACCAATTATGGGAAAGTATTTTGACATTCTGGCTATCAGGACCTTCCCCTCATTAAAAAACCGTGAAGAAGACTATAGCGAATTGTTCATGAAGCAGTTCATTAAATATGCAGGCATCCCGGTAGTAAGTTTGGAAAGTGCAACCCTCCATCCCCTGCAGAGCCTCACAGATGTTATTACAATAACTGAAACGTTCAAGGAACAGCGAAGACCAAAAATTGTAATGACCTGGGCCCCGCATGTAAAACCACTACCGCAGTGTGTCGCCAATAGTTTCTCACAATGGATCACAGCTTGGGGAAAAGCTGACTTTGTGATCGCCCATCCGGAGGACTATGAGCTGGATGAACAATTCACCAGGGGTGCAACGATCACTCACAACCAGGATGCAGCCTTGAAGAATGCCGATTATGTGTACGTGAAAAACTGGAGTACTTTCAATGACTACGGAAGAATTTATAATAATGACCCGGAATGGATGCTCACTAACGAAAAGCTAGCCCTCACCAACAATGCAAAGGTGATGCATTGCCTGCCCGTGAGACGAAATGTTGAACTGAGTGATGAAGTACTTGACGGACCAAACAGTATTGTAACGCAGGAAGCTTCAAACCGTGTGTGGGCTGCACAGGTAGTCCTTAGTGAAATCTTGAAGAATGGATAGACTGATTATTGTAAAGATTGGAGGAAACATCATTGATGATGAAGCGAAACTTTCGTCATTCCTGCAAGATTTTGCGATCATACAGGCAAAAAAGATCCTTATCCATGGTGGCGGGAAACTGGCTACCCGCCTTGCAGAACAGATGAAGGTGCCACAGCAGATGATCGATGGCAGGCGAATTACCGATGCGGAAACCTTGAAGATCGTTACAATGGTCTATGCCGGGTACATCAACAAAAACATTGTCGCTCAACTACAGGCGAAAACCTGTAATGCAATAGGCTTGACAGGTGCCGACGGAAATACCATTCTCGCTCACAAAAGGGTTCATGCGGCAATGGACTATGGTTTTGTGGGTGATGTTGACGCTATCGATTCTTCTTTATTAGATAACCTATTGCAACAGGGACTGACACCAGTCCTTTCTCCTATCACACACGACAAGAAAGGGCAACTATTGAACACGAATGCTGACACCATTGCGCAGGAAACTGCCAAGGCCTTGAGTGCATCCTACGATATTGAATTGATCTACTCCTTTGAAAAGAATGGCGTATTGCTTGACGTAAACGACGAAGACTCAGTTATCAAAAAAATCAATGCTAGTTATTACAGTGAATTAAAGACCGAAGGCAAAATCTTTGCGGGAATGATCCCTAAGCTGGACAATGCTTTCTCCGCCCTGAACAATGGTGTCAAAAAGGTGATCATTGGAAAGGCCGAGGAAATTCACAAGCTAATACGTGGAGAAAAAGGTACAAGCATAAGCCATGAGTAATGCACAACTGCACGAGGATGCAATTAATTTATTAAAACAACTAATTGCCACACCGTCCTTCAGTAAAGAAGAGGACAAAACGGCCGCGGTCATTGAAAGCTTTCTGAACCTGCGTGGGATCGAAACGAACCGCCACTTGAATAACATCTGGGCTAAAAACAAGTATTATGATGAGAGCAAACCGACTATCCTTCTCAACTCCCATCACGATACTGTAAAGCCCAACAAGGGTTACACTATTGATCCTTTTACTCCTATAGAAAAGGACGGAAGACTATTTGGACTGGGAAGTAATGATGCGGGTGGTTCCCTCGTTTCAATCATTTCGCTGTTTGTTCATTTCCACCCTCAAAAAGAGCTTAAGTACAATATAATCCTCGGTATCAGCGCAGAAGAAGAAATTTCAGGCAAGAATGGAGTGGAAGCTTTGCTTTCGGTTCTTCCAAAAATAGATTGCGGCATAGTCGGCGAGCCAACCCTCCTGGAAATGGCTATTGCTGAAAGGGGTCTGATGGTTCTGGACTGTGTTGCGCATGGTCGGGCAGGCCATGCCGCCAGGAACGAAGGTGAGAACGCGCTCTATAAGGCTGTTGCTGATATTAATTGGATTCTGAACTACCAGTTTGAAAAGGTATCAGAATTTCTCGGGCCTGTTAAAATGACTGTGACCTCCATCGAAACGGAGAATAAGGCCCACAACGTGGTACCGTCCGAATGCAAATTCCTTGTCGATGTCCGCATCAATGAATTATACACTCATGAAGAAGCAGTGGAAATCGTGCAACAGCACATTCAAAGCACGGTCCACATGAGAAGTGACCGCCTGCGCTCGACCATGATACCATTATCACACCCCCTTGTCCAGGCTGGTATTAAACTGGACAGAAGTTATTACGGATCTCCCACCTCTTCAGACAAAGCATTAATGCCTTTTCCTGCATTGAAGATAGGACCAGGCGATTCTGCTCGCAGTCACACTGCCGACGAATTTATTTTTATTGACGAGATCAGGCAGGGAATCGACCTTTACATCGACATTTTAAACCAGGTAGTCAAATGAAGCTTTGGCAAAAAGAAAACACTTCCGTTTCGCAACTAATTGAAAAGTTTACAGTAGGAAGGGACAAGGAATTTGATCTATTACTCGCCAGGTATGATGTGCAAGGATCTATCGCACATGTTACTATGCTCGGCGAGGTCGGGCTGATGACCAAAGAAGAAGCATCAAAAGCCATCGACGCTTTAAAGCAAATAGAACAGGAAATTAATGCCGGCAAGTTTGATATCCAACCTGATGTTGAAGACGTACACTCGCAGGTGGAATTCCTGCTCACGGAACGAATTGGCGATATTGGCAAAAAGATTCACAGTGGAAGAAGTCGCAACGACCAGGTGGCCGTAGATATCAAATTGTACCTGAGATCTGAAGTCCAACTGGTAAAAGATGAAGTAAAAGAACTCTTTCAATTATTGATTGAACAGAGTGAGAAGTTTAAGAGTAGGCTGCTCCCAGGCTATACCCATCTGCAGATCGCCATGCCATCTTCTTTTGGTCTGTGGTTTGGCGCTTATGCGGAAAGTCTTATAGATGATTTGGAAGTACTGGCAGCAAGCTACAAGGTTGCTAATAAGAACCCTCTCGGAAGTGGTGCAGGATACGGTTCTTCATTTCCATTAAACAGGAGCCTGACAACTGAGCTCCTTAACTTTTCTGCTCTCAACTACAACTCTGTATATGCTCAAATGAGTCGTGGCAAAACTGAAAAGATTGTCGCGATGGGTCTGAGCTGCATTGCGGCAACACTTAGTAAGATCTCGATGGACTGTTGTCTATACCTAAACCAGAACTTCGGCTTCATATCCTTTCCGTCCGAACTGACAACAGGCAGTAGTATCATGCCTCATAAGAAAAACCCGGACGTGTTTGAATTGATCCGTGCAAAGTGCAACCGGATTCAGTCGGTCCCAAATGAATTGACACTTCTGTTAAACAATCTTCCTTCGGGCTACCACCGCGACCTTCAGTTGACGAAAGAAATATTGTTTCCAGCCATCGAGGAACTGAAGGCCTGCCTCCAGTTGGCAAGACTGATGTTGTCGAATATAGAAGTCAAGGATCGCATACTTGAAGATGAAAAGTACCGGTACCTGTTCAGTGTAGAGGCGGTAAATGAACTGGTCAACAAAGGCATTCCTTTCAGGGAAGCGTATCAGCAAGTCGGTAATGACATAGAAAAAGGAACATTCCACTTTGACTATACCAAAGGCTTACATCACACCCACGAAGGCAGTATTGGTCGATTGAACAGCAATGAGATTAAAGAACAGATGGAACTTGTCCTTCAAAAGTTCAAATGATCAGCCTTCAGCAGTCAGTTTATTAATGCATGTCCGCAAACTGTCCTTCCAGTCCTTGAGGCGAACTGGAAAAGTGCTTTGAATCTTGCTTTTATCAAGGGCCGAGTATTTAGGACGTTTGGCCGGCGTAGGGAATTGCTCCGTAGTTAGTGGGTTTACCACACATGACGAGTTGATCAGTCGTTTGATCTCGTTCGCAAAATCCAACCAGCTGATGATTCCATCGTTACTGAAGTTATAGATTCCAGGTTCCCATCTTCCTGAAGAAATGATCTGCATAATGGCTTCTGCAAGATCAGCCGCGTAGGTTGGTGATCCCACCTGGTCGTTTACAACACCTATACTTTCTTTCTCGCTCATCAGGCGCATCATGGTTTTTACGAAGTTCTTGCCGTAAAAAGAATAAACCCAGGATGTGCGAATGATTATTACATTAGGATCATTCTCCACCGCCAGTTGCTCTCCCAGCAGTTTTGATGCTCCGTAGGCATTCACCGGATCCACTAGGTCAGTCTCTTTCAAAGGGCTAGATGCATTGCCGTCGAACACATAATCCGTAGAGATATGAATGAACTTAGTTCCGTGTTGCTTGCATGCAGAAGCCAGAATACCAACTGCAGTTCCATTGATGTGGTCACACAGTGCCCTATCCGTTTCGGCCTTATCAACCGCGGTATAAGCAGCGCAGTTGATTAGGAATGCAGGCTTTTCTTTTTTGAAGAAGTCATCGACCGCCTCCTTGTCAACGATGGAAAGCTCAGCGACATCCGTGAAAATGAATTCGTAATGAGGATAGGAAGAGGAAAGATCTCTCAAATCGCTTCCCAACTGACCGTTTGCACCCGTAACCAGTATTTTATTTGTCATGAGCCGGTATATTCAAAATTGTTCCTGCAATCCTTAAATTGGGCCTGCGCAAGGTCTTTCCCAGATACTATTTCTTTTCCGGCCGGTATTTTCCAATCAATGTTCAATGAATCATCGTTGTAAATGATGCCGGCTTCGCTTTCCTTATTATAAAGAGTATCACACTTGTAAAACACTACTGCCGTTTCGCTCAAGACAGAAAAGCCATGGGCAAAGCCTGCAGGGATCAAAAGCTGCTTTTTGTTCTCTGCAGATAATTCAATTGAAAAATACTTCCCAAAAGTGGGTGAACCTTTCCGGATATCAACGGCCACGTCGAGAATAGAACCTTGCAAGGCACGAACTAGCTTAGTCTGAGCATAGGGGTTCAATTGGTAGTGCAGCCCGCGTATAACTCCATACGAAGATTTCGATTGATTATCCTGAACAAACTTTAACTCCACTCCTTCCTTTTGAAAGGTCTCAAGGTTATAAGCTTCAAAGAAATATCCACGACTGTCTTCAAAAACTTTCGGCTCGAATATCCGTAAGTCGGGAATATCTGTCTTGTAAAAGGGCATATTAAAAACTCCAGTAGGTCCTGTTATTGATCTTTCCGCGATAAATGCCTTTTAGATCGGCAATCATAGCATGAGGTTTCGTTATTGAGGCAAAATAGTTTTCATCAAGATTTGCATAGGGCTCATGACAAACAGTTACAATAACGGCATCGTATTCGCCGTCCACCTTTTTGGCCAGGCCAAAGCCGTATTCATGTTCCAGCTCTTCGCTGTCGGCATGTGGATCGATCACGTCAACGTTTAAAAAGAACTCCTTTAACTCCTTTACCACGTCCGCCACCTTCGAGTTGCGAATATCACTCACATTTTCTTTGAAGGTAGCACCCATGACCAACACCCTCGCCGATTTAACATCGCTCACGTTGCTTATGATATGACGCACGACCCTTCTTGCGACATACAGCGACATGCTATCGTTAATATAACGGCCTGCAAGAATCACTCTTGAGTTATAGCCTAATTCGCTGGCCTTATAGGTGAGATAATAAGGATCAACGCCAATACAATGTCCTCCTACCAGACCGGGACTGAACTTCAGGAAATTCCATTTGGTACCAGCCGCCTCCAAAACTTCAAACGTGTTGATACCCATCTTGTCGAAGATGATGGAAAGCTCATTCATCAGGGCAATGTTCAAATCCCTTTGTGTATTCTCGATGATTTTTGCTGCTTCTGCCACTTTGATCGACGAAGCTTTGTGCACACCCGCTTTAACTACGAGCTCGTACACCTTGGCAATTGTCTCAAGAGATTCTGCATCACAACCAGAAACAACTTTTGTGATGGAAGCCAGTGTATGTTTCTTATCGCCCGGGTTGATCCTTTCAGGCGAGTATCCTAGTTTGAAATCGGTCACATTCTTAAGACCTGAAAGTTTTTCTATGATTGGCAAGCAGTCTTCTTCAGTGCAACCGGGATAGACCGTTGATTCAAATACCACGTAGTCGCCCTTTTTGATCACCTTTCCTACCGTTTCTGAAGCTTTTTTCACAGGCTTCAAGTCTGGAACATTGTGATCATCTACTGGGGTAGGAACGGCCACTATGAAGAACTTGGCCTCACGTAACACATCAAGCGAATCTGTGAAGGTTATATCGCAACCGTCGAAGGCCTCTTTCTCTAACTCATTGCTCGGATCAATTCCATGCTTCATCATTTCTATTCTCTTCGAACTGATATCAAAACCGATAACGGAAAGCTTCTTTGCGAATTCAAGGGCAATAGGAAGGCCAACATAGCCAAGACCAATCACGGCTAGTTTTTCTTTTTTCTGAATGAGATCCTGATACATGGATTTGTTAATTGGATGCAAATATATTAGGCTGGGGGGAATACGCAAGTAATCATTATTCTTGGCCAAATCTGCCTTGCAGAGTAATTCTATTACCACTCTTCACGCGGGCTTTTGCCGTTCATCCGAATTTGGCCTTGATCAACAGGCTTCCCCGTAACCAAGGGAAACTACCCGTTGTCATAGAGGCAGTACTTAACCTAAAAACTATTTTATGAAACGAGTATTATTTATCGCAGCATTATTTGTAGGTCTGTCGACCCTTCCTTCATTTGCAAATGCCACCAACATTCCGGGAGCATTGCAGTCTTTCTTTAAGACTTTTCATGGTGCACAAAACGTAAACTGGACCGAAGTGGACGACATGTTACGGGTTGGTTTCACAGTCGATGGCCACCAGGAATTTGCCTATTACTCGAACGATGAACTGGTAGTCGTTGCAAGGGAGATAAAAACGGAAGAACTACCTGCAAGTTTAAAAACACAACTGGCTCAATATGCTGGATACACCGTGGCACAGGTATTCGAACTAGACACTAATAAATCAAGAGAATATTGTGTGATGCTGGAAAGCCCATCGAAACACATCACCTTGAAGGGAAAGACCAAATGGAGTATCTGTTTTAACGAGAAGATTGGGTAATACGACTTGAACAATGAATAAGCCCGGGAATGTCCCGGGCTTATTATTTAGCAGCTTAATCTTTTCGTAACGCTGTTGTTCCTCAACTAATTAGACTTCTCAGGCGATTCGATATTGAACATGTTGTTCTCCTCTTTCTTGCGGATACCAAAATTGTAGCGAATGTTCACTCCAAAGCGCCGTGTATCGCCTTTCCTCACCCCTGTTGCATGTATTGAGCCCTGGTTTATGGAGAACTCGTTCTTATTCGTATTGAAGATATCGTTGGCGCTAAGTGTTACAGTAAGCTTCTGCTTCAGGAACTGGCGATTGACGCTCGCATTCAAGGCACCGAAGTTGCCCAGCTCATAGAAGCCTTGTTGACCTCTCAGCCTGATATAACCGTGCACACTCAATTGCGAACGCTTGTCAAACTTGAGCGAATGATAGGTGAAGAAGGTCCAGGTGCCTTTCCTATATGACAATGGGCTGTTCTCATATTCGCCGTCATAGACAATATAGTTGTATTGGCCACCCAGGACAAAGAAGTAGCGCTTGCCGGGGGGAATGGCACCAAAGCCACGGAGGTAGAACTCCTTGCTTTTACCAAGGTTATCGTAAGTGCGATAGGATTGCCTCCTGTTTGTATCGGAGGTATATATCACCTGGGTAAAGATGTCTTTCGTATGGTTTACGCCGACCGCAATCAAGGGCCTTTCATCAACACTAATGTTCGCCTCGTAATTATTTGTGAACTGGGGCCGTAGCTGCGGATTGCCAGTCTCCGACATATATTGATCTACGTACCTGGCAAATGGATTGAGTTGCTCATATACCGGCCGCACAATGGTTCTGCGGGCAACGAGGTAGGCCCTTAGTTCATATTTTGCGATGGTCATCACCTTCTTACTCAGGAACACGTAGGGAAAGAAGTCGGTACGGTGAATATTAAAGAACGTGTCCGCAGGGATCACCTGGTGCCCGTTCATATTGGTGTTCTCGACCCTGCCCCCTGCCTTAAGAATAATATTCTTCCCGAAAGTCTTTGAGCCCTGTAAGTAAGCTGCATTAATATCCTCGTTATAGCGGAATGTATTGGTTCTGCTTAAATCCTTGACAGAAGATGGCTCTTTGCCTTTGAAGTATTCAGCTTCGCTCACATATTTCAGCAGAGAAGCCTTTACGCCGGTCTCGAAGGTAAGGCGTCCTTGTAACTTCTTTTTCAGATCCGATGTGAAGACAAAGTTGTTGCGGTCGCTATTAGGTGAACCAAATCCATCGCTAATGAAGACAAATGGGAAATAGTAATTGGTCGTGTATTGCTGGTTGTTCCTGTTCCGATCATACGAATAATAGAAGTCATTCAGCCATTCAGATACGGAGTCTATCTTCCTGTTGAAACTGATCCCATTGCTCAACCGGAGATAGTTTCCTGAATAATTGACGGTGTTCAAACTACTCGACAGGGTTTGATCAGTGCTGATCTTCTTGACGAGATTCTGGTTTTCGGTGGTATTGTCGAAGGTTTGGTAGTTGACGCTTCCGGCAAAATCAACATACCATTTCGAATTCAGCGAATCGGAAATACCATAGCTGGCAAAGTAATTAGCTGCCGGATACCTGGTACGTGCATCTTGTTGCAGCAAGGAATCGACTGCGAACAAACGGTTCGTTTGAATATGTTCGAAATTGGTCCTGTGGCCATAATTCAGATTCAGGTAAGAACTCCTGCTACCCGTATTGTTATTCAGGTTAAAACCTGCGAACTGGTTACCATAAGTGCCTTGTTGAAAACCGGCAACCACACTTCCTGTCAATCCCAGCTTCACGCCTTTCCTTAAAACAATGTTCACGATGCCACCGCTCCCTGAAGCGTCGTATTTAGCAGATGGAGTACGCAGTATTTCTATTTTGGAAATGGCATTCGGTGGAAGGTTTTTGAGCATGGTGGCGACATCAGCTGTACTCATTTTCATCTCCCTGCCATTTACGTATATCTTGGCGGGACTCATGCTGCTTAGGTATACATTGCCATCCTGGTCAACAAAGAGGCCGGGTGTCTTCTCCAGTATTTCATAAGCATTCGTAGATGCAGCCGCTATGGGTTCCGGGTCTATTATTGTTTTATCATCTTCCTGCCTCGTAAGCGGCCGGGTGGCTGTTATGACCACCGTACTTAACTTATTCGTCGTGGTCTGCAGTGTACAAGTGATGAACTCTCTTTCCTGCTTTACAGTTACAACTCTTTGAAAGGGCTTATAATTCACAGAAGAAACCTGTATAACGTATGCGAGGTTTTTTTGCAGGTGAAAAGAGGCAAGGCCAGTCGTGTCAGAAATCTCTTGCAGTCTACCGCCACTATCAGAAGCGAGCGTTACAACAATTGTCGCGAAAGGAACCGGTTCTTTTTTGCTGTTGACGATCTGGAGGGTGACCTCTGCTTCTTTTACCTGGCCATGAGCAATAAAAGAAGTAATGACTGTAAGTAAAAGAAGTAGGATCCGGTTTAGAGACATAGGGGGTAAAAGTAGTATTGGGTACTTATTACCCTTAACTGTTTAACATTATGTTTGGGGATGCTGCAAAGAAAGAAGCCGCTCTTTTGGGGAACGGCTTTCTAGATTACTTCCTGGTAGAGTCTTTTTTGTGCTTTGTTGTGTCACCGACGTTCAGTTTTACCGTCATTGCGTTGGGCATCATTCGCGCTCTCATATCCATCACTTCCTTTTGATCGATGAAGCCCCAGTGCTCAGCAGGTTTCCCATCCCTGAATTTTAAAATATCAACACCAGTTGTAGTAAAGGGTTGATTAGGTACGAATCCCATTGAACTGTCTAACGCCGTGCCTGTCCACTTGCTCCAGGTGTAAACATAATCCCCGCTGGCAACATCATTGATGATGTCAATTTTCAGGTCCTTCACGTGGCTATGCATACCGGCTAGCATGGCTTTTATACTGTCTCCATTGTGTATCTCACCCATAGGTCCGGCATGATCGACGCAATCGGGAGGAATGGAGGACAACTTGTTTGTATCGCCTGTTTCGATCCCTTTGAAGATGTCGCGAGAAGTAGAGAGGTTCTTGTCATTGCCTGAGTTGCTACCGTTGTCGCTATTGCAGGCAATTAGGGAAACACATAAGAATGCTGAAACAGCAAAGATTAATTGTTTCATGTTGGTTTCGTTTTTATTTAGAGCAATTAGAATCTGCAAATGCAAGGTACTTAGGTTTCATAACGCATTTGGAAGAGAATAGCTCTGCAGCAAATAATAATCCGTCCTGCCTCAGCAGAACGGATTATTTCCATCGTTCATTTACCTGCCTCCGCGTGAGCTGCTTTTTGAACCTCCAGTTCTTCCGGCGGATGAGCTGCCACTGCGGCTCGAAGTCTTTCCGCTCGTCCCGTTACTGACTGGTTTTTTCGAAGAAGATCCCGAACGGCCCGATTCGGTCCTGGGGCTACCGGAGCTCCTTGGACGACTGCTCCCCTGCGCGTTTGAATTCCTGGCGGCTGACTTGCCGCTGCTCTTTCCCGATTGCGACCGGTCGGCGCTCACCGGCTCCATCTCCATCTCCCTGTGGGCTGTTTGCCGCACCCTTCCTGCCGACCTGCTTCGCGAAGAGGCAGACGTAGGAACGTCATCCGGGTTCTCGGCTTTCTCGTTCAATCCCATCACAGCCAGGTTGGTTAAAAGATCGTTTGCTTCGTACTCCTCGTTCAATGTTTGCTCCAAGTGCCGGGCTACTTGCTCGAGGCCCAACTCTCGTGCGAAAGTGCGCGCCGTTCCATAACCGCAGATCTCGTAGTGTTCCACCTTTTGAGCACTCGCGATTATTGCAGCGTCCAGGACTTCCGGAGAGATATCAGCGCTCATGATCTTTTCACCTTCTTCAATAATACCTTTCATTCCCTTGCATTCTTTGCTACCGCCAAATAGGCTTCCGAGTATTCCTTTCTTCTTTCCTTTGGAGCTATCCTCGCCGGAACCAAGGTCACGCATCACCTTTTCCAACCTCGTCTTATGTTTCCTTGTCACCTCCAGATGTTCTGTAAGCGCTTTTTTCAAATCCGGATTGTTGGCCTTCCCGATCATTTTCGGTAAAGCTTCGATGATCTGGTCCTCTACAGACTGCAGATCCTCTATTTCGTGTTTGAGGAGATCACGTAGATCATTCATCTTTTCCATAACTGAGTTTTTGTACTTCTATTACGAAAAAAACTGTGCCGTGCCCGGCTCGTGATCTGTGCTGACCGAAAGAATTTTCCAGGAAGTTGAAAACGTCGTTGCCGGGCTCGACTGAAAAGCCGGACCGAGACTCGATTAGGCTTGCCCGGCGCAGGATGTTTAAAGTTCGAGTTGACTGGCCATCGAGTCTACTTCGGTAGTGCATCGGGTTAGCCTAGCTTGTGGTACGTTTTAGGGTACCGTTTGACCACAGTTGGACTAATGTTGGACTCAGCTTGTCTATTTAGTGGGGTGCCTATAAGGAGCCTGTAACGCGTCAGAAAAATGGGAGGCAAGAAAGACGGGAGGAAGCGTAGTAGGACAACAAAATCTTCTTTTGGCCATACCTGCCGGATGCTTTTACAGTTACGGCAAGTATACACCAATTGACTGTTTTAATCAATGATATATATCTCAAAATTCTCCTTTTCCAAACTGGATGGCCCTGGTACGTCCGCTCGCCGGAAA
>DATDNL010000351.1:0-4299 GCA_036518315.1 Flavisolibacter sp.
TCTGTACAGCCAGAAGATCGGGTGTTTCGGCAATGTTTCCAATCTTACCGAAGTTAACCCTGTGATTCAATTGTGTAGGCATATGATTAAAAACCGGTTTTTTTGTATTGACGGCAAAACCGTTACAGGCCTTTATTTCGAGGGAAATAAATGCAATTGTAACAGAACTATTTAAGCATGAATTGCGACGTCAAAATGTTTTTGGCCAAAACTAAAGGACTGCAAAAGTAAGGATTTATGCTACACGAGCAAGGGTTTTTGAACACAAAGATTAAGCCGAAAAAAGTTTTGGGAATGCGTTAATAGATTGTAACTTTTTGCCATGCGAGCAAAAGACGCCATCAAAGCCTACCTCAGCTTTGGCAAAAAAGACCGGATAGGGCTCCTTTCTTTGGTTTCATTGATCGGAATCATCTATGCGCTTCCCTATTTGTTTTCGAGGAAAAGAGAACCCTTCCCAGGCAAAGAAGCATCAATATTTTTAGCTGCCATCGATACCGTCTCCGCCAAAGAAAAGGATAAGCACCCTAATGATTATAGAATGGACAACAGCGACTTTCGCTATCAACCAAGTCTTTCCAAAAGCTTCGAAAACGGTGAACTCTTTCGGTTCGACCCCAACACATTATCCGTTGAAGGGTGGCAAAGACTGGGGCTGAGCGAGCGAACGAGCAGAACCATTGAAAAATACCGTAGTAAAGGTGGAAAGTTTTACAGGCCGGAAGACATACAAAGGATCTGGGGTTTACCCAATGGGTTCTATGAGAGGGTTGAGGATTACATTGTAATTACTGTTAAGGAATCCAACTATCCAAAGAGCCGGGATAAAGCCTACGAGAGGTCCGAAAAGAAGGTTTTGATTGTAGATATCAACCAGGCGGATACCTCAGCATTTATTGCCTTGCCGGGAATTGGAAGTAAGCTGGCAGCAAGGATTGTGAACTTTAGAGACAAATTAGGCGGCTTCTATTCGATTGACCAGGTTGCTGAAACGTACGGTCTGCCCGATTCGACCTTTCAAACCATTAAAACTTCCCTCCAATTGAGCGGTTCTGTAAAAACGATAAATGTTAACACGGCGACAAAAGATGAGCTCAAAGCACATCCATACATACGTTGGAATCTTGCTAATGCCATTGTTGAATACCGGAACCAACACGGATCTTTCAAAGGTTTGGATGAATTAAAAAATATTGCGGTAATTGATGAAGTGACCTTTGAGAAGATAAAGCATTATTTGAGTGTGCAATGAGTATTTTATCCAGGTAACTTCACAAACTACGTTGGACGTAAAACTGTGATCTTAATACATGACTTTCATAGAGCATCCCACCACCCATTCAAAACAAAAAATCCCAACGAAACCGTTGGGATTAGATGTATTTAATTCAAAACGAATTAGGCAATCTCCACTTCAGCACCAGCTTCTTTCAGCTTAGCAGCTAAATCATCGGCAGTACCCTTGTCAACACCTTCTTTGATAGGTTTTGGAGCACCGTCAACTAAATCCTTAGCTTCTTTCAAACCAAGACCAGTCAAGTCTTTAACGATCTTAACTACGTTCAGTTTGTTAGCGCCAGCAGCTTTCAGAATAACATTGAAAGAAGTCTTTTCTTCGGCAGCAGCAGGAGCAGCAGCGGCAGCAGGACCAGCAACAACTGCAGCAGCAGCTGGCTCGATACCATACTCTTCTTTCAAAATTTTCGCTAACTCGTTTACGTCTTTTACTGATAAGTTTACCAGTTGTTCAGCAAATGCTTTTAAATCAGCCATTTTACATTGTTTTAATAACCGCCTTCATAGAAGGTCCTGAAACAAGTTCAGGAAGATCTCCGGCGGAGGTTTATAATTTGTCTTCACTTATACCCGAAGACCTGGGAATTTAATTAGCTAATGTGATAATCAGCTAATTAGCTAATTGACGAACCAGCTAATTAGCTTGCTCTCTCCTCGAGGGCTTTCACCAACGAAGCCAGTTTACCACCTGCATTCAATGCAGAGATAACTGTCTTAGCAGGCGATTGCAGTAAGCCAATGATCTCACCGATAAGATCTTGCTTGCTCTTAAGAGCTTTGAGTGTATCGAGCTGGTTGTTACCGGCAAATACGTCGCCGTCAACAAAGGCAGCTTTCAATAAAGGCAATTCGCCTTTGCTCTCTTTCCTGAAGTCAGAGATGATCAACGCAGGCTCTTTTGGATTTTCAGTGAACATCAACGCTGTTACACCGTTCAATGAATCGAATACACCAGTGTAGCGTGTTTCGTTCAAAGATTCGAGCGCCTTCTTGATCAATGTGTTCTTAGCCACTTTCATTTCAACTTTCTTGTTGAAACAGATACGGCGCAGTTTGGTAACCTGGTCTACCGTAAGGGCTTCTGTATTGGTAACATAGAAGTTGTTGTACTGAGAGAATTTCTCTTTCAACGCTTCTATTACTTCATTCTTTTGTTCTTTAGTCATTGTAATATTTTTTTACAACCCGTGATGGATTAGTGAACAAAACCTTTTGTGTCGATTGCAATACCAGGGCTCATGGAAGAAGCCATGGTTAAACCTCTCAGGTAAACACCTTTTGCTGTTGAAGGCTTTGCCTTGATGATAGCATTGATCAACTCTTGTGAGTTGGCAGCAATTTTATCGGGTGTAAAGGATACACGGCCAATTGAAGCGTGGATGATACCAGCTTTATCAACCTTGAACGCGATCTTACCGCCTTTGACTTCGTTAACTGCAGCAGCTACATCGTTGGTAACCGTACCAGTCTTAGGGTTCGGCATCAGGTTACGAGGACCGAGGATCTTACCCAAACGACCAATCTTAGGCATTACGGCAGGAGTAGCAACGATAACGTCAACATCGGTCCAGCCACCTTCGATCTTTTGTACAAATTCATCTAATCCAACATAGTCAGCACCGGCGCCTCTTGCAGCAGCTTCGTGATCGGGGCCGCAAAGCACCAATACTCTTTTTGTTTTACCGGTACCGTGAGGTAGAGTAACCGTACCACGGATTGCCTGGTCAGCTTTTTTAGGATCTACGCCTAAACGGATATGCAGGTCAACAGACGCGTCGAACTTAGTAGTGTTCACTTCTTTTACCAATGCGGATGCATCTTTCAAAGAGTAAGCCTTGTTCGCATCAACTTTTGCGTTTGCTGCTTTTCTTTTTTTAGGAATGAATGCCATTGTCTAATTCGTTTTTAAAATGTGTTTCAAATTATTTTTCCCATGGGGCTGAACCTTCTACAGTCAAACCCATGCTGCGAGCTGTACCGGCTACCATGCTCATGGCGCTTTCCAAGGTGAAGGCTTTAAGGTCGGGCATCTTATCTTTTGCGATCTCTTCAACCTGTGCCCAGGTTACCTTGCCTACTTTTTGGCGGTTTGGCTCTTTTGAACCACTTTGAATTTTAGCGGCATCCTTTAGCTGAACGGCTGCTGGAGGAGTCTTAATGATAAAGTCGAAAGACTTATCAGAATAAACAGTGATTAATACCGGGAGAACTTTTCCCATCTTGTCTTGAGTCCTTGCGTTGAACTGCTTACAGAATTCCATGATATTGATACCCTTGGAACCTAACGCCGGACCAATTGGAGGTGCTGGGTTGGCCTGGCCACCCTTGCACTGAAGCTTTACGAAGCCAGTGATTTCTTTTGCCATTTTCTTCGATTTATTGGTTCAAGCGATGTTTCATCTCAGCGACTACTACATCTCCCAAATTCCTCAATTCCCTTTAAGCGGGACTTCTAAAGAACTAATTGGGGCGGCAAAGATAGGGTGAGACAGCCAAAAATGCCAAATTGGCCTTAAGGATTTTTGTTAAGCCAGTGTTGGATTTAGGGACAGCAAGGTCGGAACCACATCATTGGTAACTCCTTTTCCGCCTTTTACCCTTAATCTGCCCTACCGGCAAACTATAGCGAGGATGGCAAAAAGTGGTGGGAAAGATTAGGATGTCCCGCACATGTCCCGCAGATGTCCCGCACATGTCCCGTATCTTATAAGGAGCGGGACATCTACGGGGCAAGTACGGCAGGTCTATGGGGCATCCATTGATTTGGATAAGGTTGTCCAAATCTTTTCCCTTGCTTAGACGATGTTTTGGGCAGTGGTTTGCTGGGAGAAAGCACGCACTTACCAGGGCTTTAAGTGGAAGCATCTTGTGCGTATCCAGGGGGTATCCGGGGCTCAAGATCGAACCGGACGGACTTGAGCCTTGAGAATAGTCGAGAGGACTACGATGTCTTATTAGAACACAACACCATATAACCGAATACTTTTGGTTACTGGACCAATC
>DATDNL010000352.1:0-3096 GCA_036518315.1 Flavisolibacter sp.
ATAGAATAGCTGTATATACCTTCGGCGGTAAGCAAACTTGCAAGCAAACTTTATTCATAATGCAGTCCAATTTTTTCTCAGGTCCGATTTAGCAATCGTAAAAAGCAGAGGCGTGATCCAGTTTCAAATCATTAAATTAAAAGTATCATTTAAATTGTCGTTAACTATCCTCAAGCATCCTGAAAACTTGCTATTGGAGCCAGTCAGGGCAAAAGATATTACGCAAACGTTTGCGTAAGGTGATCTAATAAATTCAATCGACGTCGGTGAAAGGTAATTTAAACAGTTGCCGTTTGCACGGCAGAGTAGTATTGTAGTTTAATCAATGTGTTGGGAAGTCGTTTTTTATTCCATGCCGAATGTATGGCAAGAGCCGCTCCCAATGCTGTTGCCTGTGCCATGGAAGCAGCATACACTTCAAGATCCGGAAAAGCCATCGCAAGGAAATTCATATAGACTGCGTTCCTGCCGAAGCCCCCATCGACAAACAGACGTTTCACTGGCGACCCGTTCAAAACCAGGTTTGTTGATCGCGCCTGTTGCCTGGTAATGTCAAACAACAACTGGTGATACGCTTCTTCGTCTGAAACAAACGACGAAAGCTCTCTTTCCCTAAACTCAGCCCTATCGTTGGTTTCGGAAATGTTTTTTTGAATAGCAAAAGCTATCTCCGGGTTGAATCCTATAGTTCTGTATTTGATGCCGTTCTGATGAAAATGATCTGCAATCCTTTTTACGCCTTCTTCATATTCCGGTCCGGAAAATAACCTGGACGCTTTTACAGGCTTACGCTGGTATTGAAGATAGCAGAGACAATCCTGTTTCAGTTCCTCGGATGTAAGTGGTGTTTCATTGAATGGGTTCAAACTGATACACCAGGTACCGGTTGAAAGCAAAACAAAAGGTTCATGAAAGTTCACCATATAGGGGATCAATGCTGCCGAACTGTCGTGCAAACCCGTTCCTACTAAATAGTTGTTGCCCGGGAATACAGCTTTCGTTGTTTGATCGTAACTGCAAATGGGCGCGAGCTTTTGATCTACACCTTCAGCATACACCCAATCCTGGTAATCGTTCCTTTGAAAATCCCAAAGATTGGTGTGACAGCCAATGCTCGTGATATCGGAACAGGGATTACATGAAATCAAATAACTCAAATATTGTGGCAGGTGTAGCGAATATTTTATCCGGTCAAAAACTTCTGGCTTCTCATACTTCAGGCGATACAATTGCATTCCCGAATTCAAACTTCCCAATACCGGCGAAGCAGAAGATAGCGAAAACGCCTCCTCTCCGCCATACTTGCTATAAAACTGTTTCTTTAAGTCCTCTGGGTAGGGCTTTAGATAATTATATAAAGGAGTGACAGGGTTACCATCTTCGTCGATGTTGACAAACGAAGCACCATAAGCAGAAAAGTTGATCGCTTTTACATCGAAGTCCTTCTTATTGAAGAGTGAACGCAAAGAATCAAAAACAGATAAGCGAAGGCTCTCAAGATTCTCGCAGGGATCGCCATCTTCATCGGTCGTTTCTAAAAACCTGGCAGAACGCTCATATACGATGTTATAATCCTGATCAAAAAGGAACATCTTCTTGTTGGTCTTACCAACATCAATAACGGCTATGGCAGGTTTCTTATTTTTCATCGCTAGCAAACACGATGTAGATACTATGACTCAATAACAGCAATGGTTCGCACAATAATAATAAGGAATGGTCATACTCGCCTTGACAATAATCAGTCTTTCATATCCATCCTTAGTTCACAGCACATCTAAAGGCCGGTTGCGACGGTTTTCAAACCTCGTTCCTGTATGAGGTTCTCGCGCACCTTCTGCTGACGGAAAAATTCAATAGGCTGTAAGGCGCCACCGGCCCTCAACCTGGCTTCCGCAACAAGTGGACGAACGTCGGTGCGATAGGCCTGTTGCAAGATCTCCTGAGCCTTTACGACATCGTTATTATCCCTTACTGAAGCCAACACCTTCTGATCAATCAATAAAGCCTGCGCATAGGCAATCTTAATAGCCTCTACCGATTGAAGCAAATCCTCCAGGGGATCTTTAATATTATGCGAAGCGTCAATCATCCAACCGAGATCCGTGGCATGATTCATTCCCCTCGCATCCATTCCTTCCACGAGTTCATTAAAAATTAAAAACAGTTGGTAAGGGTTTATCGAACCCACAGTCAGGTCATCATCTCCGTACTTGGAATCGTTGAAATGGAATCCACCGAGCTTTCCTTCCATTAGCAACAAAGACACGATCTGTTCAATATTAGCATTCGGAAGATGATGCCCAAGGTCGACCAGGGTGTAAGCCTTCTCTCCTAGTTTAGAAGCATATAAATAGGACTGTCCCCAATCTCCCACCGTCATCGAGTAGAAATTCGGCTCGAACGCTTTGTATTCCACAAACATCTTCCAGTTGTCGGGAAGGGCAGCGTAGATCTCTTTAAGACTTTCAAGTGTATTCTGAAATGCCTTTCGGAAATTCAACTGGCCTGGAAACGAAGACCCGTCAGCCAGCCAAACTGTGAGTGATTCAGAACCCAGGGCGACTCCCTGTCTGATTACTTCAATATTATGTTCGATCGCTTGTCTGCGAACCGCTTTATCAACATGTTGTAAAGAACCAAACTTGTAACTATGCTCCTGGCCCTTTTGGTCCTGGAACGTATTAGAGTTCACCGCATCGAAGCGTATTCCATGCTGTGCAGCCAGCGCCTTGATCGATGATACGTTTCCAGGAATATCCCATGGAATATGTAAAGAAATGGCCCCGCTCGACTGATTGAGCGCATGAAGCAAACCAACGTCCTCTATCTTCTCTTCCAGGTTTCCCGGTTCTCCACCAATAGAAAACCGCCCGAATCTTGTTCCGCCCGCACCGAGTGCCCAAGAGGGAATCGCAACCTGGAAATCAACAAGCTTCTGAATAATGGAATCAACGTTGTCTATTGATGAGGCAACAAAATCAAACTTGCGCCTGTGCTCTTCTGCAAATTGGTTGTTGCTCTCCTGTATCTTGTATTTTTCGATCAACATACCGCAATCATTTATGGTAAATAGAAGACTTCTTTCAAAGGTAC
>DATDNL010000353.1:0-4582 GCA_036518315.1 Flavisolibacter sp.
AATGGAATTGTTGAAGCTGCTATGGCTTTGAAACCGGATATGAAGTTGAAGGAATACAAGGTGTGGAGTCTTGGAAAGGAAGGCTTACACCATTCGGACGCGGGGAGTAATACGAAAATTGAGCATACGACAGCGATCATCAATGGAAAGATTTCGGGTTATGCTTATGAACTACAGGAGTCGAATAAGAAGCATCCGGATGTGTTTATTGCGGTGCACAATAATGGAGGTACACAGAGGCATGCGGTATGGGGATACATTCATTATGGGGATCGCTACGAAGCTGCCAACAGGAACCTTGCAGGCAGGTTGGTTAAAGCTATCTGTGAAGCCACGGGCATGGAAAATCGAGGCGTGTTGTTAGACAGTACCACAGGGAGAAATGATTATCGCTGTGCTTCAACGGGCAAACTGGGCTTTTATAGCCTGGATGAGAATGTAAACACTGCACCTTACCGCGTATTACTGGAGATTGGAGACAATGCTGCCAGTCGTGACTTTCTACAAGATCCTGCAAACCAGAAGAAGATTGGTGAAGCTATAAAACGAGAGCTCGGGAAGTGGCTCAAGGAAACTTCCTTATGAATCCATTCGATTATTGAAGGTTTTGTTTTAGAAAGGCCTCAATCTTATCGAACGAGTCACTAAGAGTTGCGCCATACCAACCGTGTGATTTACCGGGGTAAATAACGAGCTCATTCTTTACGCCTGCCCGGTCGAGTTTAGCCTTCAGCGATTTAGACTGAGAGACATTTACGATCTTGTCGTTTCCACCGTGGAGAATCAGTGTCGGAGCCGAATGGGCGCTGACATAATTAATAGGACTTGATTGCTGATAGAGACCGGCATTTTGTGAAGGTGTAGTCCCGGTGATCATCTGTAAGACAAAGGGTACGTAGGGATGCCAGGGCTTATTGAACATCGTTACCAGGTCGGTAGGGCCAAAGAAGTCGACAATAGCGGCCACCTTTGGGTTGTTGTATTTATAGCCTTGGAGAAGAGCTAAATGTCCCCCTGCAGAAACACCCAATAAAACCAGTTTATTCTTGTTGATGTGGTAAGAGCCTGAGTTGCTGACAATGAAGTCAAGTGCTTCCTTTACATCATGTTCTTGTGTCGGGAATAAATTACTGCCATTCACGAGCCGATAGTTAATGTTAAAGATGGCATAGTCAGGCATCCTTTTCCTGAAAGAATCGATGTAAGTGACAAAATCATTTTTGCTACCGCTGTTCCAGCCGCCACCATGAATTAGAATGATTGATTTTGTTGTATTGACTGAGCGGTTTGCAGGCAAATAGATGTCCATTCGCTGCGCGGTGTCTTTTCCATAGGAAAGGTCGAGAATAGTCTTGGGTTGAGACAGATCTTCTTTAGCAAGAACGTGTTCGTTTCGCTCGCAACTTGTAATTATAGACATGGAAATTAATAGAGTTAATAGTGTTTTCACCGGACGCAAATAGGAGTCAAGCTTCATGCCTTTTTGGATGAAGAATACGTTAAGAAGTTTAGGAGAAAATCGTTAGGGAAATGTTGTTTATGAAGCCCGTACTTGGTGAGTATTTTTACCAGATATACCATGGGAATTCTCCCTCTGCCATGTTGTAAATGCGCTTTTCGATACTGGCCGTTTTGCATTTCATAGTAATGGCTTCAGCAATCACCCGAAGGCTTTTTCGGGAGAGCAGGTCTATTTGGATCTTTGACTTCTTACCATTCGGATCTTCAAAGACCCAGTAAAGGTTACTGGACTTGCCATGGTGTTCGCGTTTCAGGTAAGTTTTGCCGATCGTTTCCCAGCCGATCTGTTTCGTTTTGAGTAGATTTTTCTTAGTGATGCCGGCATCGTCGACAATGAGCTGGGACTTCGATATAAGAAAGTACAACAGGATGGAAAAGGCTACAATACCCAGACCAACATAGACAGGAACATTGTTGTTTTGTTTTGCAGGAATGAATAGAACACCAAGGCCTACTGCTGTCATAAGAAAGGCGGGCCAGGTTCTCGGGCGAAGCACTGTTGTTTCGATGGGAAACATTAATCCAAATCTAACTCAATATGGAGTTCATCCAATTGACTTTGGTCAATGGTAGCCGGTGCATCGAGCATGACATCTCTTCCGCTGTTATTTTTAGGGAAGGCGATAAAGTCGCGAATACTTTCGCTGCCGCCGATGATGGCACAAAGCCTGTCAAAGCCAAACGCGATGCCGCCGTGTGGTGGTGCTCCGTATTCGAAGGCGCCGAGCAAGAAGCCGAATTTGTGTTGCTGTTCTTCTTTGTCCATGCCGAGAGCCTCAAACATTTTCTCCTGTAGCTCTCTTTGAAAGATCCGGATCGATCCACCGCCAACTTCGTTGCCGTTTAGCACCATGTCGTAGGCGTTGGCCTTGATGTTGGCATAGGGATGTTTTAGATATTCGCTGGCCTTTTCAATGACAGGGTTGTTATTGATCATAGTTGAGATGTCGGAAGGCTTGGGTGAAGTGAAGGGATGGTGACGGGCCACCCAGCGGTTGCCTTCCTCGTCGTACTCGAACAGAGGGAAGTCTAAGACCCAGAGTAGTTTGAACTCGTCTTCCTTACGATAGCCGAGGCGTTTGCCCATTTCCAGCCGTAATTCGCTAATGGCTTTTCTTGTTCTTTCTTCAGGGCCTGCCAGTATCAGGATGAGATCACCCGGTTTGGCATTGGTGTAATCGGCGATTGCTTTAAGCCTTTCAGCGCTATAGAATTTGTCGACGCTGCTTTTGTAGGTTCCGTCCGCACCGCACTTAATAAAGACAAGGCCTTTCATACCGATCTGCGGACGTTTCACCCATTCTGTGAGTTCGTCGGTTTGCTTTCTTGAATATTCAGAGCAACCGGGCACCGCGATCGCAACAACAGTCTCTGCTTCATCAAACACTTTGAAGTCGGCGCCGCTGACCAGGCTGCTATTATCTTCCTTTGAAGGGAATGTGTGAGATGGGAACTTCAGGTTAGCCACCTTCATCCCGAAACGGATATCGGGTTTATCGTTGCCATAGGTCCACATGGCATTTTCCCAGGTCATTCTTTCAACCGGTTCGGTATAGTCGATGTTTTTCACCTGCTTGAAAATGTATTTAACCAGGCCTTCGAACATGTTGAGGATGTCTTCCTGTTCGACGAAGGCCATTTCACAGTCTATCTGGGTGAACTCCGGTTGGCGGTCGGCACGGAGGTCTTCATCCCTAAAGCATTTGACAATTTGATAGTAGCGGTCGTAGCCACTTACCATCAATAATTGTTTGAAGGTTTGAGGTGATTGCGGCAGGGCATAGAACTGTCCCGGGTTCATACGGGAGGGAACGACAAAGTCACGGGCACCTTCCGGAGTCGATTTGATCAGGAAGGGGGTTTCGATGTCCATGAAGCCCTGTTGATACAGATAATCTCTTGTAGCGCGGCTTACCTGGTAACGCAGTTCGAGATTTTTCTTTACGGCGTTACGGCGGAGATCAAGGAAACGATATTTCATTCGAAGGTCGTCGCCACCGTCTGTGTCATCCTGGATAGTGAACGGGGGCACGGCTGACTTGTTGAGAATTTTTAGTGAAGAGACCGTGATCTCGACATCACCTGTTGGAAGATTGGGATTCTTATTAGAGCGCTCAGTCACTTTTCCTGTGGCCTTCAACACAAATTCACGACCGAGAGGATTCTCGACCAGTTGCTGGTTCAGTTCTTCGCCGATCAATAGCTGGGTAATTCCATAGCGGTCGCGCAAGTCGACGAAGGTGATAGAACCGAATTTGCGAATTGTCTGAACCCAGCCAGCCAGCGTTACCTGCTCACCAACATTGCCTAATCTTAACTCTCCACAAGTATGAGAACGAAACATGAATCTGAATGATTTAAAGTGAGAAATCTGAGCCGCAAAGATAGTGGCCTGCGCCCTTGTTTTGGGCTAGTCAGGGAATTTATGGCAAAGGGTGGAGTCCTAAAACTTTGACAGGATGCGCGAGAAGCGATGCACATTGGCCTCAGGGGCTATCGGGAAATTATGAACAAGGTATTGGACCAACTGGTGGGCAAAGAAAGGAGCCAGAGAAGTGCCTTTTGTGCCCATGCCGTTCAGGATGCCGATGTTTTGGAACTGGGGGTGAAAGCCAACGAAGGGTCTTCTTTCGAGGGTGGCGGGCCTGACGGCAGCTTTGTGGGACAGCACGTTGTAAGGCTTTTTCAGCCAATTGTTTAAAACGGTTGTAGCATGTTGAAAGAACTGCTCCGAGGGATTGGGATCTGCAAACTCCCATTGATAGTTTGAGCCAACCCAATAAATATCCTGATCGGGAAGGGGTGCAAGTACCAATCCCTTTTTAAATATGTGTTCGTTGGTGAGGTCCTTACATTCAATGATCACCGCTTCTCCTTTATTGGGTGCATAGGGGAGCATCCGGAACCAGGGATTTTGTGCACCGTCTGTGCCGTCACAAAAGATGATCTTTTGAGCGGTGACGTCATCATAGGAAATGAAATCCTTGCCTGCGTCAAGTTTGCCAACTTCAAACTTCTCTTCTCTTATAGAATTAAGTTCAAACAGCTTGTTTCTCCAGGC
>DATDNL010000354.1:0-5831 GCA_036518315.1 Flavisolibacter sp.
TGTGATCTCTTTGATGAGTTGATCGATAAGACCCGAAGTTTGAGGGTCAAGACCAGAGTTAGGCTCATCTACAAACAAGTATTTCGGGTTGAGTACGATAGCTCTTGCAATACCGACTCGTTTCATCATACCGCCACTCAATTCGGCGGGAAATTTTTTGTTGGCTCCCTTGAGGTTTACTCGCTCCAATACCTCATTCACCCTGTCGACCTTTTGTTTATGTTTTTGCTTGGTGAACATGTCCAGGGGGAAGATAATATTCTCTTCGACATTCATGCTACTGAACAGGGCAGAGCCCTGGAAGAGCATTCCGATTTGTTTGCGGATCTCTTTTTTGGCTTCCACGCTCATTGCAGTAAAGTCCTCGCCATCATAGATAATCTGCCCGCTATCGGGTTTAAACAGGCCAATGATGCACTTCATGAAGACAGTCTTGCCGCTACCACTCGAGCCGATGATGAGGTTACATTTCCCCGGCTGCATGTTTGCACTGACACCGTCGATGACCGTCTTACCGTTAAATCCTTTCTTTATGTTTTTTACTTCAATCATTGTGTTTTTTCGTCATTGCCAGTGTCTGCCGAGTAAATCAATGCTTTCCTTTATAAAACGAGATTACGCGTATTCCCGTGGTTGAGTTACAACAGTAATGCCGAAAGAACATAGTCGGCAAGCAAAATGGTTATACAACTGACTACCACGGAGCGTGTACTGGCACGGCCTATTTCAAGCGAGCCTCCTTGTACGTGATAACCGAAATAGGAGGAGATACTTGAAATAAGGAAAGCAAACGTATAGGCTTTGACCAGGGCAAAGAACGTATTATAGGGCACAAAAGCTGTGAGTAGTCCCTTGTCGTATTCATTGCCAGATATAATGTGCGCCATCGTTCCGGCAACCCGACCACCCCAAAGGCCAAGGGCGGTCGCTAACACAACTAACATGGGGATGACCAACAAGGCGGCCAGTATTTTGGGAAGGACCAGGTAGGCCTTCGTGTTGATACCCATGATCTCAAGAGCGTCGATCTGTTCAGATACCCGCATGTTACCCAATTCGCCGGCTATTTTACTCCCTACCACACCTGCCAGTACAATACAAACAAGGGTGGGGGCGAATTCCAGAATGACCGTATCTCTTACAATCTGGGAAATGGTATAACGGGGAATGAGAGGACTTGTGAGCTGGTAAGCTGTTTGAACGACTGACACCGCACCAATGAAGACCGAAATAATTGCCACGATACCAAGGGAGCCGATACCGATCTCGGAACACTGGTGCATGAATTCCTTCCAGTACATTTTTCCGTTTTCCGGTTTGGAAAACATGCCTTTGATCATCAATACAAACTTTCCAAACTCACTAAAAAGGGTCATAGCATTGGTTTTTTCGAATGGTCATCTCCTAACTAAAATACTCAATCTTTGTCAGTCGAGCTGCACGTCCAACTCTTCCTTTCTTCTTTTCATGCGCTTCCACCATGGTGAACGCTTAATCATCTCGTCCATTGCCGCCTGGCCTTTTATCTGGGCGTCCACAACGGCGATTATAGCCATATTGACAATGTTCCGGACCGAGCTGCCTAATTGCAGGACGTGCACCGGTTTCTTCAATCCTAGCAAAACCGGGCCAATTGCGTCCGATTGGCCAACCTCTTTCAAAAGATTATAGGCAATATTGCCCGATGAAAGATTAGGGAAGATCAATGTGTTTACATCCTTATCAACCAGTTCACTGAAGGGATAATTCTCTTTCAGAATCTCATTGTTGAAGGCAACAGCTGCCTGCATCTCCCCATCGACTACTAATGAAGGCATTTTTTGTTTTACCAGTTTCCTCGCTTCCGCCACCAGTTTTGCTTCTGGCGAGTTGCTGCTTCCGAAGTTGGAGTAACTCAGCATGGCGATTCTTGGAATGATGTTGAAATTCCTGATTTCCCTTGCTGCGAGCAGGGTTATCTCAGCCAGTTCCTCAGCGGTGGGGTTGAAGTTTACTGTTGTGTCAGCAAGGAAGATAGGGCCTCTCTTAGTAAGCATTAGATACATGCCGGCAATCCGGTTGACACCTTCCTCAAGGCCGATGCAATGCAAAGCAGGGCGTATCGTATCAGGATAATTTTTAACCAGTCCCGAGATCATTGCGTCGGCGTCACCGGTTTCTACCATCATGCAACCGAAGTAGTTGCGGTCCTTCATTACCTTTTTTGACTCGTAAAAATTAAATCCTTTGCGCTGCCGCTTTTGGAAAAAGAGCTCTCCATATTGATTCCTTTTTTCCTCCATAGCATCGCTACGAGGGTCGAAAATGGGAATATCTTCTATATCGATGCCGTTCGTTTGTGCAATTAAGCGGATCTTATTTTCATCGCCCAATAAAATCGGGTAGCCAATTCCTTCTTCCAACACTACCTGAGCGGATTTCAGGATCTTGACATTGTCGGCTTCGGCAAAAACAATCCGCCTTGGGTCTTTCTTTGCTTTGTTGCCAAGTATACGCATTACCTGGTTGTCCAGGCCAAGACGTTTGTTCAGGTCATTGACGTAGCCGTCCCAATCCTGAATGGGTTTCTGGGCTACACCGCTCTCGATGGCAGCTTTGGCCACTGCAGGTGCTACGGTTGAAAGAAGCCTTGGGTCGAGGGGTTTTGGAATAATATAAGTTGGACCAAAGGAAATATTGTTGGTGTTATAAGCCAGGTTTACAATATCGGGCACCGGTGTCTGCGCCAATTCTGCGAGGGCTTTCACGGCAGCCAGTTTCATGGCTTCATTGATCTGGGTGGCTCTTACGTCCAGCGCTCCCCTGAAGATGTAGGGGAAACCAAGAACATTATTCACCTGGTTGGGATAGTCGCTTCTACCAGTAGCCATAATGAGGTCGGTCCGTGCAGAGCAGGCTTCGTTCCAGGAGATTTCAGGATCGGGGTTAGCCATGGCGAAAACGATGGGGTTTTTAGCCATGCTCTTAACCATATCCGCCGTGACCACATTGCCGACACTGAGGCCGATAAATACATCGGCGCCCTTCAATGCCTTGTCAAGGGTTGTCTCTTCTTTTGCGTTGGCAAATCTCTTCTTGAAACCTTCCAGGTCAGTTCTGCCAATGTGAAGCGCGCCCTTTCGGTCGAATATGCAAAAGTTTTCGGGTTTGGCACCAAGCGCCACATATAGTTGAACACATGCCATGGCTGCTGCACCTGCGCCGTTCACAACAAAGCGAACTTTGTCTATTTTTTTCTTTTGAACCTGTAATGCATTTAATAAGGCCGCGGCGCTGATGATAGCAGTTCCATGCTGATCATCGTGCATGACCGGAATGGTCAGTTGCTCCCGTAATTCCTTCTCGATGTAAAAACACTCGGGTGCTTTAATGTCCTCGAGATTGATCCCTCCAAAAGTTGGTTCCAATGCCTTTACGATCTCAACGAATTTGACCGGATCTTTTTCGTTGATCTCTATGTCGAAAACGTCGATATCAGCGAATATTTTGAACAGAACACCCTTGCCTTCCATGACAGGTTTTCCCGCTTCAGGACCGATGTCGCCCAAGCCTAAAACGGCTGTTCCGTTACTAATAACAGCGACAAGGTTTCCCTTAGCGGTATATCGATATACGTTTTCTTTATTAGCTGCAATTTCTTTACAAGGTTCTGCTACACCGGGGGAGTAAGCTAGTGATAGGTCTCTTTGAGTTTTGGTAGCTTTGGTTGGTACGACTTCGATCTTTCCGGGACGGCCTTTTTCGTGGTATTCCAACGCATCTTTTTTCCTGAGTTCTTTTGCCATGGATATTTGTTTAATAAAAAACACAACAGGGGATATTCCTTTGTGTTGCAATCATGTATGAGATTTCTCTATTCAGAATACTGCAAAAATAAGCACTATCCTCGGAGTGTGCCAATCGCTCCAAAGGTGGCCATCATCCCGATACCAATTTCTATGGAGGTTTCATCAATGTTGAAGAGAGGAGTGTGTACACCAGCAGTGATGCCTTTATCTTTATTTGCTGTTCCGAGTCGAAAGAAACAACCAGGGATTTCCTGCGAATAATAACCAAAATCCTCTGCGCCTAACCTGATCTCTGTTTCCTCCACGTTTTCTTCACCCATATACTGTACTGCAATACGGTTAGCTATCCAATTCAACTTCTCATTGTTAATTACAGCAGGATAGCCGACATCGATATGAAGGTCAAGTTCCGCGCCCATCGAATGGACCAGTTCTGAAGAAAGCCTGCGAATGATGTCATGGGCTTTGAATCTCCATTCTTCATCCATAGCGCGGAAGGTTCCCATCAACTTCACCTCCGAAGGAATAACATTCGTCGTAAAACCTCCCTGGAAAGAAGTGATGGAAAGGACAGAAGGAAGTAAAGGATTATTATTACGGCTTATTACTTGTTGAAGTGCAACAACCAGGTGTGAAGCGACGAGAATTGTATCGCAGGTCAGGTGTGGCGCTGCTGCGTGGCCACCCTTGCTCCTAATAGTAAAGTATAACTCGTCGGCGCTGGCCATGACTTTTCCGGCACGGAAGCTTAGTTTTCCAACTTCAAGTTGGGGATTGACATGCAAGGCAAATATGGCCTCTGGTTTCGGGTTCTCCAAAACACCTTCTTTGATTAGAAGGCTGGCTCCTCCCGGGTTTTTTTCTTCGCCCGGTTGAAATATCAATTTCACGGTTCCTTCCCACGCATCTTTTGTTTCCTGTAAAATCTTCGCAGCGCCAAGAAGACAGGAAGTATGTACGTCATGTCCACAGGCATGCATCACGCCTTTATTTGTTGACTTGTAAGGAACGTCATTTTGTTCTTCGATGGGCAAAGCGTCCAGATCGGCTCGCAAAGCGACAATGCGTGATTCGGGATTCTTGCCTTTAACCAGGCCAACCACTCCTGTGGTCGCCTTGGTCTTGAAAGAAATACCTAGCCCAGTTAGTTTCTCCTGGACATACTTCGAGGTTTCAAATTCCTGGTAACTCAGTTCCGGGTGTGCATGTAAGTGATGCCTCACTTCTACAAACTCTGGCGCATATTGTTTTGCCAACGCTTTTATCCGCTCTATCATCCTCAAAAATAAAAAACCATCCGCCAAAAGCGGATGGTTTCATCAATTCGTTTTAGATGTTAGTCGTTTTCGTTGTCTTTTTCCGGTGTTATCTCGATGGTGTCAGCTATGATAAATACACCTTTCGGAAAATAATAACCGAGGGTTTTTTGATAGTCCTGTGCGTCTTCGCGGGTTCTGAAGTTTCCGACCTTTAGTTTGAAATAAGGTGACTGGTAAACGAGATAAGCTTTTAATTCGGGGAAATTCGTATACACCTTAGTCTTAGCAGCGATCGCTTCGTCTCTTTTGTTGGTGTTGATGACGAGTAGACGAAAACCACGTGCTGTTCTTGCATTTGCTTTCTTTATGGCGGCATTCACATCGCCCTGTTTCTTCAACAAGAGGTCAATACGCGGGTCCTTATGAACGACAAGGGCGGATGTGTCCTGTGCAGTTACACCAAAACCGGTCGTAATAAGTAGAATAAGAAAGAAGTATTTCATATTTAGCGAGCACAACATCAAAAATGAATCCAAAAAGTTTAAGGGTTTAAGAGTTTAAGGGTTTGTTTGCGTTCATGAAGGCAACCTGCACCATTAAAGCTTTAAACGTCAAACGATTTAATAGCCTCCGCCTCCGCCGCCAATGCTCTCAATTGGGTGCCAGGTGGTTTTGATTTCCTCCGTGTCGAGGATGAAGTAAGGCGATTGTCCCTGTTCGCCAAACCAGTTTATATTTTTATGTACAATTACCCTCTTCACGTTGGTTGCACCTTTTGTCTGCA
>DATDNL010000355.1:0-4329 GCA_036518315.1 Flavisolibacter sp.
GATGAGGTTACTTTTCCCTTCACCAAGACGTTCTGACCAGATCCGGCCTGGGGTCGTGCAAATTGGACTAGCAACAATGTGCAAACGAGGAGTACATAATCACGCAGCCTTGTTTGAGATAGATTCAAACTCATGACGTAAGTTTTGGATGAAATCAATTTTTTGAATGCTTTATTAAAACCACTTTTATTGCAGTTCAATATTGCATTTTTGTTAGGCAACAGTACAGGGGCTTACGGTTCAAAAATGAGGTAGCAGCCGGTCAATTGAGTGTTTTTAGCTACCGCACGCCTTTTTATCAGTTCGGATTCGCTTCTTTCTTTTTCATGTATTCAGAAGGTGTAATACCAAATTGCTTTTGAAAGCTCTTCCTGAAATGCTTCAAGTCATTGAAACCAGCGCTGAAAGCAGCCATGCTTACCGTGTATTCACCACTCTTTAGTAACTGTGCACTTCTTTGAAGTTTGATGGTGCGGATGAAATCATTTCCTGACATTCCCGTCAATGCTTTCAGCTTACGATAGAATGTGGAGCGACTCATATTCAACTTATTTGCGAGATCGTCTATCGAAAACTCTTCTTTCTCTATGTTTTCTTCAACAAAATGGATCGCATTCTTTATAAACTCCTCGCTAAACGAAGCCACTTCTACTTCGCTTGGCGTCAGGTTCAATCGCTGGGCAAAAAGCTCCTTGAGCCTCTTCCTGGACTTTATGAGGTTCTTCACATGGGAAGTCAATAACTCAGGCTTGAAAGGCTTCCCGAGGTAAATGTCTGCCCCCAGTTTAATTCCCTCGATTTGAGAAAGATCGTCTGATTTGGCAGTCAGCAGGATCACTGGAATATGAGAGGTTCTATTGTCTTCCTTTATTTTTTTACACAACTCATACCCGTCCATCTCAGGCATCATCACGTCGCTTACAATTAGGTCAGGAATGATTTGAAACGCTTTTTCGAGACCTTCTCTACCGTCCCTGGCAGAAATTGTCTCACCTGATTTGCTCAAAACCTTACAGAGGTATTGATTCAATTCATCATTATCTTCTATCACAAGGAAAATTGGTGGCTCAGCACCCTGCCTTTCGGTTGATTCAAACGGCTCCGCCTCATCTTCCTGGTCTGCCTCAATGAATTGTTCATCCAGTAGGTCTATTGGCCTGGCCGGTAGCTTAATTGTAAACACAGATCCTTGCGGCTGGTTGTCTTGCAATACAATTGTGCCTTTATGAAGCTCAACCAAATCCTTTACAAAAGCTAGTCCGATGCCCGTCCCGGTATATCTGCCGGGTTCTGCCTGGGCCACCTGGTAAAACCTGTCGAAGATCTTCGGCTTGTCCCTGGCCTCAATTCCCCTACCGGTATCAGCGACGATCAATTCACAAACAGGCTGAGGATCTTGAGCGTACCTGACCCGGAATTGGATCTGTCCACCTGGTGGAGTGAATTTAAAAGCATTGGAGAGTAGATTGTAAACCACACTTTCCACTTTTTCTTTGTCCATTAACAGGTAGAGTTCCTTTTGGTCTGACTGAAAAGAAAAAGAGATGTTCTTTCGATCGGCTTCCTCTTCGAAGGACTCAACAATTGTTTTAGCTACCGTGACAATATCATGATAGGCAGTATTTAATTGCATTGCATTCGATTCCGCTTTATGAAAATCGAGTAGCTGGTTAATCAAGCTTAAAAGTCGTTTCGACTGATTCTGAATTTTACGGATCGTATTTTTTACCGACTGGTTTAGCCTGGTATCAGCAACCAGGTCCTCCAGGGGACCGATCATCAGCGTCAGGGGAGTCCTGAATTCGTGCGAAATGTTAGTAAAGAACCTGCTTTTGATTTCCGCAATCTCCCGCTCCTTCTCATATTTTATGTTGGCAATCTCTAACCTGTTTTGCAGGTAGATTCTTCTCAACTTGATATACCTGGAAAACCATAGCAAGCCACTAATGATGAGAAAATAGATCAAATAGGCCCACCAGGTCCTCCATGGTGGGGGTGAAATAAAAATCTTCAAATCAGCAACATCATTACTCCAAACCTGGTCGCTGTTAGAAGCTTTTATTTTGAAGGTATATGTGCCTGAAGGCAAATTGGTGTAGGTAACATTTCTACGGTAACCTGCATCTACCCAGTGATCGTCAAATCCTTCCAGCATATATTGATATCGGTTTTTGTCGGAGGCATGATAATCAAGAGCAGCGAAGGAAAGAGAAATAATATTTTGCTTGTAAGACAGGTTGATTTCCGACTGAAGGAACAGGGGTTTTGGAAGTAGATCCTTGTTGAAAACTACAGTACCAACCCCAACATCCTTGTTGTTTACCTGGAGTTTGGTAAAATAAACCGGGGGCTTGTATTGATTGAGGTAAATGCTGTCAGGATAGAAATAGGTAAGACCGTCAATACTGCCAAAGAACATTTGGCCATCGTCTCTCACATAAGATGCATTCTCAGAAAACGTGTTCGATGAGACGCCGTCGCGCGTGTCAAAATTCCTGAATGTTTTTATCCGGACATCGTATTTTGTAATTCCCCTATTTGTGCTCATCCAGACGTTATTTTCGTGGTCAATCAAAACAGAATGGATGTAGTCGTTTGGGAAACCGGGACACTGTAAGAAGGATTGGATTTGAATTTTACCCCCGTCTCCGAAAGAAAGCTCGTTAAGGCCTTGCTGAGTGCCGACCCACACATGCCCATAACTGTCTTCTGCTATTGAAAGGATGGTATTGTTAGACAAACTGTTTTCACTTCCCGGCTTGTAGGGAACCAGTGAAAAATTATCCTGCTCACGATTGTACAGGTGTAACCCGTCATAAGTTCCAACCCATAACCGGTTACTTCTGTCGACCAGCATACAACTAACCCTGTCATTCTGAAGCGCACCTTCGAAGCCAACGTGTTCGGGATAGCGTTTAAAAACGGGAGTATCCCTCTTGTATGACAACACCCTGTTTAGCCCGTGTTCCTGTGTACCCACCCAGATAACACCAGATTTGTCTTTGACAATGCAGGTAACTTTTGGTCCGCTTAAACTGGAAGTATCCCTGGACTTTCCGCTTATTAGTACAGTTCTCTGCGAATGCTTATAATTTTTGAGAATTACAAGTCCGTCCCCGGTACCGACCCATAAATCATTGTCTTTTTCAAAAAACGTGTTTACACGAATGTTTTTTATGCCCACATCTTTGTTGATAAAATTCTTCCCATCGGTCGAAACACTCAAGCCGCCACCTTTTGTTCCCAACCAAAGGCTTTGGTCGCGATCCTCGTATACAGCTGTAATGTGGGTATTACTTAATATCGGTTGATCTAATCCGGCGTTGCTGATCGTCTTAAACTTTTTGCGATAGGGATCTAACTTGCAGACACCCCCTCCATCTGTTCCAATCCATAAAATGCCGGCGTTGTCTTGCATTATTGACAAGACTATATCGTAGTCCCGGTTGTAAACATTATATGGTTTTATACTGACCGTTTCAAACGTTTGGGATTTCATATCCAAACGATTAAGTCCGCCGCCCCAACAACCTACCCATACGTTCTGGCTTTTGTCGATCACGACACGGTAAGTATTATTACTTGTGAGTTGCCCTTCACCCGCACCAGCCAAATACTTCTTGTAAGTTCCTGTTGCAATGTCATACTTCACCAGGCCACTGCCCCAGGTTCCAAGAAAAAGTGCATTAGACTGCGCGTCACAGGCGATTGAGGTAACTTCAAACCTCTTCTGCCCGATTGAAATTGAATCGAGCCGATTCCTACCCGGATTATATCTGTATAAACCAAAAGTTGTACCGGCCCAGATGGCCCTGTTGGAATCTTGTGCTAGTGCGGTTACGGCAACGGTATTCTCAACGACGATGAACTTCCCCTTCCTCAATATATACAGGCCATGTAGGGAGCCGATGAACAAATCCCCCGCTTTTGTAACCAGTAAAGATTTGATCTCCTGTATTTTAATATTGCCGGGCGGGTTATAATGAGTTATAGAATCTGTAAGCAGGTCATAGCTGTTCAGCCCCCCGGATTTATTTCCAATCCATAGGGTATTCTTCGATTCTACGATAACCTCAACCGCCTGGTTCGGGAAATCCTTGGAAAGGCTCTGGTCTCCCCTAAGAGTAGTAAACTCATAGCCATTGTACTGATTTAATCCTCCCCTTGTACCGAACCATATAAATCCGTAAGCGTCCTGGTGAATGGCAGTCACCTCGTTATTAATTAGACCATTGTTAATAGTGATGTTCTCTGAATTCCGCTGGCCATGAACATATTGAAAACTGCCAGGCAGTAGAATACTCAGAAAACAGGCGTTCAAAACAATGT
>DATDNL010000356.1:0-7546 GCA_036518315.1 Flavisolibacter sp.
TCTGTAATGGTCCCTGTGATTTTTTTTTGAGCAAATGAGATTGTGAAGGATAAAAGAGCTACAAGCAGCGCTAGCAGTCTTGGGATAGATCTCCTCATACAGCAATTTTTTTAAATGAAACGATTGTCGAATTTATAGAGGTTTCCTCAAAATTCAATCGGTTGCATAGAATATTTTCAGAAACCTGCTAAAAAGCCTAATTCTCTTTACGCAAACGATTGACTAACTTGAATTACCTGGTCTGTGGAAAGAGAAGCAACTTTTGACTCTTCCAAAATTATTTTCAATACCATCACAATGTTGATATTTTTTTATCAATCTAGTATATTTTTTTTGTGTGATTTATATCATAACGCCTCCTGATTCTCATCATACAGCTAAGGGTATAGTTGCGAAATCCTTTACTAGAACGGCTTTTGTTCACAGCGCCGCGTAGAACTACGTTAAATACTTTTTTGATTTTCGATTACACTTTTTTATACCTTGGGTACGATTCATTAATGCTATATGAACAATCAGCTATTGAGGGAGATTACTCCACTGACCCAGGGCGATTGCTTTACCCTATTTTCCCGAGTGAAGACTGATTTTGATTTCCCTTTGCACTATCACGAAGAGTTCGAACTCAATTTTATCCAGAATGGCCAGGGTGCCAAACGGGTGATCGGCGACCATATTGAAGAAATAGACGACCTCGAACTCGTACTCGTAGGTCCCAATCTTCAGCACGGCTGGTTTACACATAAATTGAAAGGTCAGCAACTATACGAGATTACTATCCAGTTTCACCGTGATCTCTTCGACGATAAGTTTCTGCAAAGAAATCAGATGAGCTTTATCCGAAAAATGTTTGAAAAGTCTTTGAGAGGAATATTATTCTCGCGGGAGACAATGGAGTCCATTACTCCTCGTCTACTTGCTCTACCCGAAAAACACGGCTTCGATTCAGTCCTTGAACTCTTGTCCATCCTCCACGACCTCTCAACATCGCGCAACATGCGTACGCTGTCAAATACGACCTTCAACAACACAGAGACGATCTCGTACAACAGCCGAAGGATAAAAGTGGTCATGGAATACCTGAACAAGAATTTCCAGAAGGATATAGCTCTTAGTGAAGTAGCTAAACTCGTTGCCATGTCCGAAGTAGCTTTCAGCCGCTTTTTTAAGGTCAGGACAGGAAAGACCTTTGTAGACACCCTAAATGAAGTACGCCTGGGACACGCCTCGCGAATGCTGATAGACACCACCCAAAGCATAAACGAGATTGCCTACCGGTGCGGCTTCAATAACATGTCCAACTTCAATAGGATCTTTAAAAAGAAAAAGAATTGCACTCCCAAAGAGTTCCGGTTGGAGTATAATGCCACCGGCGTAAGAACGTTTGTTTAGACAGAATCATTTCTTATTTAGACTGACCTGCACCGGCCAGTCGTCCGTACGGAAAAGATTTACGGGCACTCCCTCTTTATTGTATAAGTTCAACAATTGCGAGTTCTGAAATCCATATCTCACAGCCACTGGTTGAGGAACATTCTTGCTCCACACAAGAACGCTGCTCCCTTCAATTTTGACATTGGCTGGCACAAAGTTTCGGTCCTCCCCTGCAATGTAGAAGGTCGTTAAAGGTCCCTTACTCACCAATCCCTTTTCTGCGTTATTGAAAGATACCCTGATCTTGCCTTTCTCGATCTTCATGTCCTTATACATTGGTATCTTATAATCCATATTGTTCTGGCCATAGGTCTCTGCCAATGCCAGGTCGGCCAACCTTTCTCCTACTTCTTTTTTCATCTTTGGATGAATATCGTTGACATTATCAACCAAGTCGCCAGTCAAGACCATACCCGTCTTTTGCAACGCTAATGTTTTAGTCTGTGCCTCTCTTAAAAACGCTGAGGAACTATTGTCTCCATACCCTGAGAAAGGGGCTATCTGCGCGAAATAGAAAGGGAAGTCTTTCTGCCAGGCCTTGCGCCAACTACCGATCATGGTGGTAAACAAGCGTGTGTAACTGTCAGCGGTTCCCACATTGCTCTCGCCCTGGTACCAAATCGTTCCCGCAATGGCATAGTTTGTAATAGGGTAAATCATAGCATTGTAAGCAAAACCCGGCGTTACAGGCCAGCCATTGGCAACCTTCAATTTAGTCGCGGCACTCTTTAACGTCGTATCACTCTCCACTAACTCTGCCGGCGTCCACGTTTCGGCAGGCGTGCCTCCCCAGTTGCTGCTGATCAACCCTATAGGCACATCTAAACGCTCTTCAAGTTTCTTTCCGAAAAAATAACCGGCGGCACTGAAATTCTTCATGTCCTCGGGGTTGCATACCACCCACTTCGCTTTCACATCTTCCTGGGGATATTCCGAAGTGGTCTTCGGTACCTGGAAGAAATGGATCCTGGTATTTGTAGCCTTCGCCACTTCATCCTGGTAGGGAAGCCCCCAGTTTACATTCATCTCCATATTACTTTGCCCACTGCAAACCCAGACCTCTCCAATCATGACATCTTCCAGTACAATACTGTTGTTGCCCTCGATTGAAATCGTATAAGGTCCGCCAGCGGCAGGTGTCGGAATTTGGATACTCCATTTGGCAGCCCATGAACCGGTGGTCCTGTAAGTAGTGGTATCCCACGAGCTCCTGATCTTTACTTTTTCCTGCGGATCGCACCATCCCCAAAGAGTCACCGTTGCCTTCTGCTGCAACACCATGTGTGAACCGATGATTGCTGGTAGTCGAACGTTTCCAAAGACAGTAAGGGACAGTACTAGTAAGCTTGCGAAAGAAATAATCCTTTTCATCTTGTTCGGTATGAACACCGAATGTAAGAGAAGGAAAGCTATTTTAGAATGATCTTATGAATTAAAAACTGAAGCTCGCATTGGTGGCGGGGTAATCCAGCTTTGTGCTTTGCCTCTTCCCATTCACCATTACATGTATAATATTGATCTGGTCGGAAGTGAAGTCGTGCAAGATGCTGTCGTTCACGTCAAGCTTCTTCAACGATGAGACATTTTCGACCTGGAAATAACAATAGGCCGATTCCTTTTCCTTTTCAAAGCCAATGTACGATAGGTTGGCTGCCTTCCCGTCGACTGCCAAACTCAGATGATTCTTTACATAGGAGGGAATGTAAGAATCAAATTTGCCCTTATCCTTTTCGGCAGAAATATCCAATTCCGCATGGTTCCGCTTTTCCAATGTCTGTTCGAGGTCGTCGGCAAACATCTTGCAACTTACCTCCAGTGTCTTGTCTGAAGTATTTAAGTTGATCTCAGTCACGGCTATATAAAAAGGGTGTTTAGCCAAAGCGGGTTCAACCTTTGCAGGGCCTGTAAACAGGGAGCTGCAAAGCAATAACCATCCATAAAAAATTGCGGCCATCAGGAAAATTATTTTTACTGTAACAAAAGTCTGGATTATTTTGAAGCGCCAAACTTAGAAAAGGTTAAAGATGCGCTGAGGAAATGGCGAAAGCAGGAACCATTTCAACCTCACTTCTCACGGCCTCCTGTAGTGAAATACACATGAACGACTTTGTTTTTTATTTCCAGATGGGCTGGGAGCACATCATTAGTAAAACGGCTCTCGACCACATCTTCTTCATAGCCGCCTTGGCAGCTATTTACATGCTGCGCGACTGGAAGCAGGTGCTGGTACTGGTAACTGCTTTTACCATTGGTCACGCCATCACCCTCGTTTTAAGTGCAAAGGATATCATCTACGTGAATTCAGGTATTGTTGAATTTTTTATTCCCTGTACGATAGTGATTACCGCCCTTTCCAATCTTTTTCTTAAGAATTTTACACCCCGGTCCATACGCATCAACTATTTCCTGGCTTTGTTCTTTGGCCTGGTTCACGGGTTGGCCTTTGCGCAAACACTTAAATGGCTACTCGCCGAGGACCAAAGTTTTGTTACGGCATGGCTGAGCTTTAGTGTGGGCTTAGAATTGGGACAGGTACTGGTGGTTTTGGTCATCCTTTTGCTTGCGCAGCTTGCTGTTGGGATTCTCAAGTTGAAGCGCTATCACTGGGTGACAGCCATCTCAGTAATTGTGTTTGCCTTAGCCATGCAGATGGCTATAGATCGCTGGCCCTGGAAAGGGAAGAAAGAACGGCAGATGGCCACTAAATCCGAATCCTACAATCAACCCCGTCAACAGAGTCATCACTCATATAACACATAAATAAATCAAATTCACATGAAAAGAGTTTTATTGTTTTTTGCCTCAGCAGTCTCATTCACTGCTTTTGCACAAGACATCAAAAACAATCCGAACTCAAACCACGGTAATAAGTTCGAGCAATTGGGAACCACGCTGCCCACTCCTAACGAGTATCGTACAGCCAGTGGCGCCCCCGGTCCAAAATACTGGCAACAGCGTTGTGATTACAACATCAAGGCTTCACTCGATGAAAACAAATTGAAGATCACGGGTAGCGAGACCGTCACTTACTACAACAGCTCTCCTGACGTACTCACCTATTTATGGTTGCAGTTAGATGAGAATGAGCATAGTTCCGTAAACAATGCCAACTATCAAAACAGCAATCCCATGTCGGCCGCTGTCAGTACACAACAGATTGATGCGGGCAGTGCGAAAGGTGATAATGGTTATGGTGATATCATTACAAAGCTCACCGATGCCAGCGGTAATAAGCTCATTTACACCATCAATAAGACCATGATGCGTGTGGAACTGCCTCAACCCTTGAAGCCGGGACAAAAGTTCATTTTCAATTGCGATTGGAATTACAAGATCTCTGACCGAATGAACATGGGAGGCCGTGGCGGTTATGAATACTTCCCCGAGGATGGCAACTACCTTTTTACGATCACACAATGGTATCCACGCCTTTGTGTCTACAGCGACTTCCAGGGATGGCAGAACCACCAGTTCACCGGTCGTGGCGAATTTGCACTCACCTTTGGCAACTTCAAGGTTCAAATGACTGTACCTGCTGACCATGTGGTCGGTGGTACAGGCGTTTGCCAGAACTACAAACAGGTACTGAGCCCTACACAGTTCGCACGCTGGCAAAAAGCACAAACAGCAAAAGAGCCGGTTGAGATCGTAACTCTTGAAGAGGCAAAGGCGGCGGAAAAGAAGAAAGCTACGTCTACAAAAACCTGGGTGTTCCAGGCCGACAGTGTTCGCGACTTTGCATGGACGTCTTCCCGCAAATATGTTTGGGACGCCATGCCTGCCCAGATCGAAGGAAAGAAGTCAAAGACGATGTGTATGAGCTATTATGGTAAAGAAGCCTATAGCCTTTGGAGCAAGTATTCCACTAAGGTGGTGGCACATACTATCAAATCTTATTCTCACTTTACCATCCCCTACCCCTATCCTGTAGCACAAAGCGTTGAAGCCGCTAATGGTATGGAATACCCCATGATCTGTTTCAACAATGGTCGCACCAACAAAGATGGTACCTACAGTGAGCAAACGAAGTATGCAATGCTCGGCGTGATCATTCACGAAGTAGGACATAACTTCTTTCCCATGATTGTGAACAGTGACGAACGCCAGTGGACATGGATGGACGAAGGTCTTAATACCTTTGTTGAGTACTTAACAGAGGAACTGTTTGATCCCAAGTTTCCCTCTCGTCGTGGGCCAGCGTGGACGATCACCGATTACATGAAACTTCCAAAAGACCAGTTGGAACCGATCATGACTAACTCGGAGAACATTGTTGGCTTTGGTCCTAACGCTTATTCAAAACCGGCAACTGGTTTGAATATCCTGCGCGAGACAATTATGGGCCGCCAACTTTTTGATTATGCCTTCAAACAATATGCGCAACGTTGGGCCTTTAAGCATCCTACACCTGCTGATTTCTTCCGGACCATGGAAGATGCCAGCGGTGAGGACCTCGACTGGTTCTGGAGAGGATGGTTCTACAGCACTGACGTTTGCGATATCTCCCTCGATTCAGTAAAGGTGGCTAAGACCGATGCCACAGGAAATCCAACAGGTAATTTTGGCGGCGGTTTTGGAAGAAGAGGTGGTGGCGGCGCCATGGGTGGAGCCCAAACTTTGCCCGGCCCCGGCGGAAGCACTTATGACGATATTTCCAAGATCCGCAATCGCCAGGATCCCAATATCAGGTTTGCGACAGATGCAGATACTTCACTTCGCGACTTCTACTGGAGATACAACCGTGGCTTAGAACCTGTGGATACCACGAAATATACAGTAACTGTTCCGCGATTTACCGATTCCCTGACTGCCGAAGACAGGCAGAAATATTCCAACAAATATTTCTACGAGCTAAGTCTCAGTAACAAAGGTGGGCTTGTAATGCCAATCATCATTGAATGGACTTACAAAGACGGCTCAAAAGAAGTTGATCGCATTCCTGCACAGGTTTGGCGCCTTAACGAAAACAAGGTTGTCAAAACTTTTATGAAAGACAAAGAAGTAGATTCCATCAAGCTCGATCCCATGCGGGAAACAGCCGACATCGATGAGAGCAACAACACTTGGGGCAATAGCGCCGTTCAGCCAACAAGGCTGCAGGTCTTCAAAGCAAGGCAGCAGGCCCGTGGCCAGTCAAACGGTCCTAACCCAATGCAAGCCGCGCAGGAAAAGAAAAAAGCATTCTAAGATTATTTGGATACTCAGTTAAAGCCACTCAGAAACGAGTGGCTTTTTTTTGGCAACGAATGTTCGACTGTTCCTTCATTGATTAAGGTGTTCAGATGGCAACAAGATGTTCAATTTCCAATTTGCAATTTTCAAGTAAACTAGCCAGTAGCTTTTGACTGTATATTAATGGTGCGATAAGAAAGTTGGAACTAATGCGGTAATCGGCGAATAGAAAGATCCTTTTTACTCACGACTCTCGATTCACAATTCACAATTCACTATTCACAATTCACGTTAAAAAAAATCCCGCCAGCTCATTGCTTAAACCAAATTTTCTTTCTACAATTGTCCTGCTCGTGAAAACTTCCGCACCATATTATCAAAGGACTCACTTTTACCTTTTTCATTTTTGCATTTTACATTTTTACTTTCTCATTTTCCATCACTTCCACAGGGACCTTATAGGGACGTTATAGGGACCTTATAGGGACTTTATAGGGACCCCACCATATGGGAGAGCTTAGTAAGCTATTAGTACGCCTGTCGTTAGAACAGACCCTGCTAAGGACCTTCTATAAAGCATGGATAGCGGAAACTTAAAACGAAAAACAGAAAACTGTAGCCGACCGTCAACCTCGAACATCCAACCTCGAACATCGAACTGTAAACCAAAAACTGTAAACGACCCAAACTATTGACGTTTCTAATAACTCATCTCGTCCAGCTTGACTTTCCCTTTAAATGTCCAAAAAACAAAACCGGTATAGAGTGCTGCCAGCGGTACACCAATAGCAGCAAACAGCAATTGGATCTGCAATGATTTGGAAGAGGAAGAGGCGTTATGAACCGTGAGTGTATTGGCAGGACTTGTTGTCGACAGGAGCATATTAGGATACAACTCAATCGCTATGATGATCAGCAGCAGGCTCACCGTCAATGCTGA
>DATDNL010000357.1:0-2372 GCA_036518315.1 Flavisolibacter sp.
AAAGAGGAGAGGATCATCTATGTTGATTCTACCGTGTTTGACATTTTCACCCTGCCAATGATTGCTGGTAATCCCAGGAAAGCTCTCGCTGAACCGAATTCTGTTGTTATTACTGAAAGTACGGCAAAGAAATATTTCGGCACCACTAATGTTCTTGGGAAAGTTCTCAGGTTCGATAATCAAAATGACAATAAGATTACGGGCGTTATCAAAGACGTTCCCGGGAATTCGCATTTTAACTTTGACTTCTTTGTTTCCCTGGCTGGCTCCGAGGAAGCGAGACGCAACATCTGGTTGAGCTTCAATTTTGTCACTTACGTGCTGTTGCGTCCGGGTACCGATAGAAACGCATTTGAGAAGAAGTTTGATGATCTGATCAAGAAATACATGTGGCCACAGGCCCAGGACTTAATGAAGATTGACGCTGAGCAATTTAAGAGGTCGGGAAATTATGTCAGGCTCTCTTTGATACCTCTCACTGACATTCACCTTCATTCCGACCGTGTGGCTGAACTGGCGCCGAATTCCGATATCCAGGTGGTTTACATTTTTTCCATTATAGCAATATTCATCCTGCTGGTAGCCTGCGTCAATTTCATGAACCTGTCCACGGCCCGTTCTGCCAACCGCGCCAAAGAAGTTGGAATTAGAAAGGTGTTGGGCACTCAGCGGAAGAATCTCGTCAGCCAGTTTTTGACGGAAGCAGTGGTCATGAGCCTCATTGCTTTTGTCTTTGCCATTCTGATCGCTATTCTGTTATTACCGTTCTTGAATCAACTGGCAGTGAAAAGCCTGTCTCTATCGGTAGTCGAACATCCATGGTTATACCCACTGTTGATTGGCTTTGCCATTCTTGTTGGCCTGCTTGCCGGGTCTTATCCTGCTTGGTATCTCTCTGCTTTCCGCCCTATACAGGTACTAAAGGGAACGGTAGCCGGCGGGTTCAAAAGAAGTTACCTCCGAAGTTCACTGGTGGTGTTCCAGTTTTTTATTTCGATTGTGCTCATCATCGCCACCGTCATCATCTACAATCAACTTAATTACATACGAAACAAAAAATTAGGCTTTAATAAGGAACAAGTGCTCCTTGTCAGGGATTCCTACGCCCTCGACAAACAGGCAGAGACCTTTAAACAGGAAGCATTAAAATATCCGGAAATAGTATCAGCAACGAAATCTGGCTATCTACCGGTAAACAATTCGAACCGGGATAATGAATCACTTTTCTCTGAAGGACATATCGAAAACGATAAGGCCGTTTCTACCCAGTTATGGACGGTAGATCATGATTATATTAAAACAATGGGCATGCAGATTGTGGAAGGGCGCGACTTCAACAAGGATATGCCCACCGATAGTTCGGCCATTATCATCAACGAGACGGCCGTGAAGCTGTTCGGCTTTTCCGGCAATCCCCTTGGCAGGAAGGTGACGAGGCTTATTGATCTAAAGGCGAGGACGACCCGGGACTTTATAGTCATAGGCGTCGTAAAAAATTTCAACTTCGAATCGCTCAGGCAAACGATTGGTGCTCTTTGTATGAAAATTGGCAACGACCCCGGTACGATCTCCTTCAGAATGAAAACGACCGATGTGGCAAATACCATCAGCCATATTAAAGGACTATGGAAGAGGATTGCTCCTAACGAACCATTTACTTACACCTTCCTGAACGAGGAGTTTGATAACATGTACCGTACAGAACAGCGCTCGGGCAAGATATTCGTTTCCTTTGCTGTTCTCGCCATTCTCATCGCCTGTCTTGGATTGTTTGGCTTAGCTGCCTACGCCGCCGAACAAAGAACGAAGGAGATTGGCATCCGTAAGGTCCTGGGTGCTACCGTAAGTAATATTGTCGCTATGTTGTCGACAGACTTCCTGAAACTAGTGATCATCGCATCATTAATTGCATTCCCCGTAGCCTGGTGGTTGATGAACAAATGGCTCCAGGATTTTGCATACCGCATTGCTATTGGTTGGTGGATATTCGCGCTCGCGGCATTTGTTTCCATTTTCATCGCCATTATGACCGTTAGTTTCCAGGCCATAAAAGCGGCTTTGAGTAATCCAGTTAAGAATCTTCGTACGGAATAAATACACCCACATGCTAAAAAACTATATCAAAACTGCCATTCGAAACCTTTACCGTAACAAGACCTACAGTTTCATAAACATTTTCGGCTTAGCACTCGGCCTCGCGACCGGGTTCATAATGTTGTTGTTCGTGAACAATGAGTACAACATGAACCTGTATCATAAGAATGCTGATCGCATTTATGAACTTATGGCTAGAATAGAGTTCGGCCAAGAGGACGCGGTTTGGGAACAAGTGCAGGCGCCGGTTGCTAACGTGGCCAGGGAAAGTATTACCG
>DATDNL010000358.1:0-4295 GCA_036518315.1 Flavisolibacter sp.
TGATCTTGTTGGCCAACATTACCAGGGCCAAAATGATCAGTATAAGAAAGATATACTGGATGAAGATGGTCTGCATCGGGTGTTTGTTGTCTTAAAAATAAGGAAAGCCCGGTGACTGGGCTTTCGAAAACTTATTTGACCAGGCGCATGCCGGCTATTACGAATGGTTATCAAGCAGGTTTGGCGATATTCAGGTTTTCCCGAACATGTTTCTCCGGGTTATCTACCAGTTGTCGAATGAAGCCTGCGATACTTTTACGCGAAACGGCCGTTCCTGCCTCAGGCTCGCCTTTCGGAATGAGCTGGTAGTCGATTTCATTGGCATTGGTAAACCAGTCAGGTCTTAAAATAGTGTAGTCCAAACCAGATGCTTCAATTACATCTGCTAACTTCCTGTAGGGCTGCAATACGGGTTTCAACGGCGTTTGATAGATGCCAATCGAACTAATGGCGATAACTCTCTTTACCCCTGTTTCCTTCATGGCTTTTACAATGTTTTTTGCCATCGCTTCTAAATTACCGGCCAGGTTTATATAAACAATATCCTGCCCATTGATCGCATCTTTCAGCTTTGTGTAATCCATGACATCACCTTCAACGATCGTTGCGTTTATGGGCTTTTTTGTTAAACGGTTTCTATTACGCAGAAACAAAGTCAGGTGAAGATCATTTTGCTTCTCTAATTCTTCAATTACAAATCGGGCAAGACTTCCGCTTGCGCCTATAATGATTACATTTTTCATTTTATATTTTATGATCTAAGGTTTTGAAGGTTGAAGCGGACCATAGAAATAAGATGCGGTCGCTCCACCGTCGATCAAAAAATCTGAACCGGTTATAAATGCTCCTTTATCTGACAATAGCAATTCCGCAACATTTGCTACTTCATCTGCAATTCCGGGACGGCCTGCGGGGCTTTTCGAAAACATGTTTTTATAGAAGTCGCCTCTTGGCCCATTAATTTCATCGAGGGCCAGCGGGGTGATGATGATACCCGGCGAAATAGCATTCACTCTCGCTCCTCTTTCACCCCATTTTACAGCTTCGGCCATAACTCTTTTGCCATTACAGCGCTTTGCCATTTGGTAGGCATGTAGGCTGTCTCTGATGTTGCCTGGTTGTAGCATTTCCAGGTTCAGCAATTCTTCTGCCGGCGTGGTTGCCAACAACCTGTCGTCTTCAGCACTTAACGCGGGCATTCGGTATCCTGACTGGCTTGAGATAGTAACGCCCGTTCCCCCTTCCTTTATTACTTTGCCAAATTCTTCAAGCAACAGCGCTGTTCCGTACAAATCCACTTTCAGGATTTGCTCAATAGATGCCTGGCTCGGGGACACACCCGCTGCGTTAATGAACATCGAGATCTCACCTTCTTTTTGCGCTGCTTCGATTAACTGGACAACGGATTGTCTTGACGAAATATCAACCTCGAGGGGAACAACATCAAAACCTGCTTCTTTCATCGTTTTGGCAATGCTGTTGGCATTCTCCAATTTCCAATCGGCAATAAAGATTTTCTTTCCATGACCCATTCTTCTTGCTATCGCCATTCCCAGTTGACCTGCACCCGTTAGTACAATAATGCTCTTTGTTGTTGTCATTTCATAACCGATTTATCTGTTTACATTTTAACGACCAACCCTGTTTTGCATAGTTTCAGGATAACGTGCCCCTTTCACCTCGATCTTAGACACAGCATCCTTTATCTGTTTGAGTTCATCGCTTGTTAACGTGATCTTAGTTGCACCCAGGTTTTCTTGCAGGCGGCTCACCTTTGTAGTTCCGGGAATCGGAACAATCCACGGCTTTTGAGCCAGTAACCACGCCAGGGCAATTTGTGCAGGGGTTACATTTTTCTGTAAGGCAATCTCGTTCAGGAATTCAACGAACTTCATGTTTGCTTTGCGGTTCTCTTCTGAAAAACGTGGAAAGACGTTACCTCTGTAATCTCCTTTTTCAAACGTGGTGTTTTCAGTAATCTTTCCGGTAAGAAAACCTTTACCAAGAGGACTGAATGGAACGAAGCCAATCCCCAGTTCTTCAAGCAAGGGAATGATTTCTTTTTCAGGCTCTCTCCACCACAGCGAATATTCACTCTGTAAGGCAGCTACCGGCTGAACGGCATGAGCCTTCCTAATGCTTTCTACACCGGCTTCAGACATGCCAAAGTGATTCACTTTGCCTTGCTGTATTAATTCCTTCACCGTTCCTGCCACATCTTCCATTGGCACTTTGGGGTCTACGCGGTGTTGATAGAATAAATCAATGCGGTCGGTTCTCAACCGCCTTAGTGCTTCATCGGTGACTTGTCTTATTCTTTCGGGTCGGCTGTCAAGTCCTTTGGCTGCATTACCTTCTTCGAAACCAAACTTCGTTGCAATGACCACCTGGTCTCGAAAAGGTTCAACAGCTTCGCCTACCACTTCTTCGTTGATAAATGGACCATATGCTTCGGCCGTATCAAAAAAGGTAACCCCGAGTTCGTACGCTTTCCTGATTAATGCAATCGCTTCTTTTCTGTCTGTTGCCGGTCCATAGCCATAACTCAAACCCATGCAACCTAAACCAAGAGCAGATACTTGAAGTCCGCTTTTACCTAATGTTCTTTTTTCCATATCTACTTTTTTGAGATCACAAAGCTAGCAAGTGCACCTGGGCGTTCTCTTACCCGGATTACGGATTTACCTACCATTATTACCGATTTGTGCCTGGTGATGAGAATTAATTTTCTTCATGATCTACCTTAGCCTAACAAATCAAAAATGATGAGTGAGGTCGTAAAACTTGATACCATTGCTCAATACAACACTTTACGTGGCGCCACAACGTTACACCCTTTGATCACAGTCCTTGACTTGTCTGCCGTGAAGCCAATGCCTGCCAGGACATTCAACTTTGGACTGTATGCCATCTATTTAAAAGAGTTCAAGTGTGGTGAATTGAAGTACGGGCGTGCGAAATACGATTACCAGGAAGGCACCTTGGTATTTATAGGTCCCGGCCAGGTGGTGGGTGTGCAGCCTAAGGTGGAGACCTTTGAAGCTAGTGGTTGGGCCTTACTCTTTCACCCGGACTTGATCAAAGGAACTTCCCTGGGGAAGCACATCCAGGAATACTCATTCTTTTCCTACGACGTAAATGAAGCACTGCATATTTCTGAAGGGGAAAGACAAGTTGTCTTGGACTGTTTTAAAAAAATTGAGCTTGAGTTGAGCCATTCGATTGATAAGCATAGCAAAAGACTTATCGTTTCGAATATTGAACTGTTCTTAAACTATTGTACAAGATTTTATGACCGCCAGTTTATCACCCGCGACCATGTTAATGCGGGCATCATTGAAGGGTTTGAACATTTATTGAATGAATACTTTCATTCCGAACGACCACAGGAAATCGGCATACCAACTGTAAGCTATTTTGCAGAACAACTTCATCTTTCGGCCAACTATTTCGGCGATCTTGTCAAGAAAGAAACCGGTAAAACAGCACAGGAATATATTCATGAAAAGCTGATCGACATAGCAAAAGAGAAAATATTTAACCCAACAAAGTCAGTGAGTGAAGTAGCATATGAGCTTGGGTTCAAATATCCACAGCATTTTACTCGGTTCTTTAAACAACACGTTGGTCATACGCCAAATGATTACCGGGGCAATTTGAACTAGCTGCTAACGCACCTGGAAATAGAGAGTTGGGTAACTTATCCTTAAACAACAAACATCGCTATCATAGCCCCAAACATCAGGAAAATAGTGATACCAACCACTATACGATTTGACCTCGTGCTGATCTGCCCATGCATAATCTTATTATCGTTAGCCACCATGAATATTCCTAACAAAAGGAAGGGAGCAAGGACGCCGTTGCACACAGCCGACCAATAGAGCATTTGAATGGGATTGACATTGGCAAAATCCAAAACAATTGCTGCTACAATCGATATAATGATAACCGCGTAGAAAGCTTTTGCCTTTCCCCATTTTTCATCGAGCCCATGGGTCCAATGCAAAGTCTCCGCGAAAGCATAGGCTGCCGACCCTGAAAGAGTAGGAATCGCCAGCAATCCCACGGCAACCAATCCCACCGTATACAAAAGAGTGGCAAGATTACCGGCTAATGGCCTTAATGCTTCAGCCACCTGCTTCGAGGTAGTGATGTTGTCAATACCATGCGTATGCAGGGTCAACGCCGTAGTAAGAATGATAAAAAACATTACCACGTTAGAAAGTAGTGTACCCGCACCTACATCCATTATCTTATCATGAATTTCTACCTGTGTGGCGCCTTTACGCTCC
>DATDNL010000359.1:0-3770 GCA_036518315.1 Flavisolibacter sp.
ACAGGCCCGATCTTCATATTAAGGCTTTTACGGCTGTCGAGTTGGACTACATGTTCCGCAAAGCAAAGCTTACAAATGAAGAGGGAGTTAAGCTTCTAAAGGAAGCAGGGTTAAATTCCATCCCCGGTGGTGGCGCGGAGATCTTTGATGAAGAAATTCGTGAGAAGATCTGTGCTGATAAGGTGGATGCTGAAGGATGGCTGGCTATTCACGAAGCCATTCACAATGCAGGTATGCACAGCAATGCAACCATGCTTTATGGCCATATTGAAAGCTATGAACACCGTATCGATCATATGGATCGGTTAAGGCAGTTACAGGATAAAACGGGCGGCTTCAACACCTTCATTCCTCTGAAGTTCCGCAACGGTGATAATGACATGAGCAACGTTCCTGAAGTGAGCCTGGTTGAGGACCTGAAAATGTACGCCGTGGCTCGTTTGTACATGGATAACTTCCCCCACCTCAAAGCTTACTGGCCTATGTTGGGAAGAAAGAATGCGCAGCTAACGCTTTCTTTTGGAGTTGATGATATTGACGGGACCATTGATGATACTACCAAGATTTACTCGATGGCGGGCGCCGAAGAACAAAAGCCCGAGATGAGTACCGAGGAAATTGTAACGCTTATCAAGCAAGTGAAACGGAAGCCGGTTGAAAGAGACACTCTTTACAATGTGGTGACCGAGTATTAATCCCTCGTAAAAACAACAGCTTGTTAAACTCTTGTACAATTGGCTTCTTCAAACTAAATTGTACCCATAATTCTTACTAAAATGAACGAAGAACTTCTCTTTTCTTCCCCGGAACAGATTGCCAGGGACCAACAGCGCTTTATTTCGAAGGTTTATGGATGGATGGCAACTGCCTTAGCCATTACGGGTTTGACCGCATGGTGGGCCGCTTCCAACACCGAGATAATGCAATTTTTCATTGCGAATCGCGGCGTTCTTATTTTCATGTTTATTGGCCAGCTCTTATTGGTGGGAAGTCTCGCCGGCTGGATCAATAAGATGTCTTCGCAAACGGCGACCATCATCTTTGTTATATACTCTGTGCTTACAGGGTTTGTCTTTTCAACACTGTTTTTGGTATATACCGCGGGGTCGCTCGCTTCCACTTTCCTGATCACGGGAGCCATGTTCGCGGTGATGAGTATTTATGGATGGACAACAGGTAAAGATCTCACTAAATTCGGAAGCTTACTTTTTATGCTCCTTATTGGATTGATAATCGCTTCCATCATTAACATCTTCCTTGGCAGCACCATGCTTTATTGGATTGCCACCTATGTGGGCATATTTATTTTCACCGGCTTGATTGCATACGATACGCAGAAGCTGAAGAATATGAGTGCCTATGTGCAGGAAGGAACAGAAGAACATCGCAAAGGAGCTATTTTAGGAGCTTTGAGCTTGTACCTGGATTTCATCAACCTCTTCCTAATGTTGCTGAGGATATTCGGTAGCAGGAGATAATAACGATTTTGATATACCCCCCTTGCTTCTATGGAGGCAGAGGCATACGGGTAACCTGTTAAGATTTTAAGGGCTTCATTCACTGAAGCCCTTTTATATTATTTGGATAATCTCCACTACTCTCCCAACTATCCCACTGCGTGTCGCAAAACAAGCAGGCGTTCCATCCTGTTACTGGATTTCCTCATTTCATATCCGCCGGAAGATCGCAGAAAAGCGATGCCAATGATGAGGTCCGGCTGAAGTTCACAGGGGCTGTATTTGGCCTGATTATTTGAACGAGGATAAAAAACCTGTCAATGGAGATTGTAGACCCTGGAAAGGATAAGCACACGTTTGTCATTCAAAAAGTGCAGCCGGCACTTCTCGGTTTAATGGATGGATCCGTATCTACACTGGCTCCTCTATTTGCCACGGCCGGACTAACCGGGCAGCCGATGAAAGCGTTTTATGTTGGGCTGGCAGCTTCGCTGGGGGCCGGTATCAGCATGGGGCTAGCCGAGGCCTTATCAGACGATGGTACCGTTACAGGGAGAGGACACCCGACAAAGCGCGGTCTTATTACAGGGCTGGCTACATTTCTCGGGGGCATGCTTCATACACTTCCTTTTCTAATGAGTAATATGCACCTGGCACTGCGGGTTGCGTATTTTGTTGTCGTGATTGAGCTGCTTACCATTTCTTTTATCCGCTATAAGTTCATGGATACGCCACTGGCGCAAACTATAGGTCAAGTGATTGTTGGCGGCGGGATTGTCTTTGCAGTCGGACTCTGGCTGGGTAATATAGGGATTTAATGTTTCTCCTAAGATTCGTTTTCAAAAAGTGTCATTCTCTCAGTGAGGATACCATCGCTACTTTGCACCAATTTGCGCAGAGTTCTTTGCTTTCGAATGTTTCTTATAGTACGCTAACCTGGTGAAGGAAGTAGCCATAATAACGACAAGGCAAATTTCACAAAGCAGCTTTTCGCCGTCAAGGAAATCGGGCGCGCGATTTTTCAGTTCAGGGTCGAGAAAGATGCCATGTAAACACATCAAAAATGCTGTCACATAGGAAACCAGGTGGATGTTCTTCCAAAGGCGGAAGCCCATCCTTTTCCTGATGCCTTTTTGAGTCGTAATAATCACAAGAACTACGGCGTAAAAAGAAATGATGCCCAGAGCCGTCCATGCAGCCTGGTAATTGGTATGAAATGGTATGGCGATGTCGGGCAAAAAGAATTTCGTGGTAGGGTCAAGCAGCAATAGCATAGGATGCAACAAAATCAATCCAAAAGCAACATACGCCGTCCAGTTATGTACGCGACTTATTTTAATTCTGTGAATGATTGCGGGCATTCTTTTCCAATAAGTCCAACGCTTGTATGTCATGGATAACATCAGTCCCAATAAAAAATTGATCGTAAGAACAACCAGGGCGCAAAGACCGATGACGGAAGAAAGGTCTAAAACTGATAAATCCATTGTCAGCGAAAATAAGAAAGCAGGGAATAAAAGATACGATGAGTATGGACACAAGAAGGGGCCAAATATGAAATCCGATCCTTTTTACAGGGAGAAGCTTTTTATTCCTGCGGGAAAGCGGGCGGTTTCTGCAATCATAGAGAGCTGCCTACGAAACCGAACACTGTATTGTCCAATTTTAATTTAATAGACACGGCATACTTTGTAATTAGATAAGCCTATTCGTATGGTATGGGTATCCGTTTACCGTCCCTAAGGTTACCCTTTAGTATCCATATAGTGTTCATATAGTAAAGTCCCTATAAGGTCCCTATAAGGTCCCTATAAAGTCCCTAAAAGGTCCCTAAATGGTGGAGGGCAAAAGGTGTAAGGTGGAAAGTAAAAAGCGAAAGCCTGAAGGCATAGGGTAGAAAGACGTTTTCATTTGCGATGTTATGAATTACCTTTCGACGTAAAGGCAATTATAGAAAAAAAAGTATTGTTCTGCAAGTGTATCAGCCTATTTTTCTTTTCCACATCTGAGACATCAACATTTCGAATTGCCTGCTACAAAAGGTGCATTCTAATGATTGATAAATACAAAATCAGAAACTGAAATACGTAATATCAAACTAAACAGTTCAGACTTCCTCCCCCACATTCCTCTTCATATCCATGATCTGGTCCTTCGTGCCAAGGACAATTACCTTCATTCCTTTTGATATAACAACATCCTGTGGCGGGTTGATGAAGAATTTTCCGTTTTCGTCCTTGATGCCGATACAGTTCACACCTGTCTTCTTCCACTCCATGATTTGTCGCAGCGATTTGTCTCGAATGGCGTTAG
>DATDNL010000360.1:0-3169 GCA_036518315.1 Flavisolibacter sp.
ATGGAATAAAGGTGAAAGCCAGTTTTACAAAGGTCTAACCCAAATATTCCGGAACGAAATGGGTTCACTTGGATCACCATGCGCCTGTAACTTAATTGGCGCAGCGCCATGCGGATCGTATTTTGGCTGCCCAATGTATTCGGTCCTTCCCTTTAAAGAAACATTGTTCTGAACCAAAACTCCATTCAACAGAGCCGTAACCCTGGCGGGAGATTGCAGACTACCATCGGCATTAAAACGAGGAGCAGTCCAGATGACATCATACACCTGCCATTCGCCCGGGGGACGCATTGGGTTGACTAAAGGAATGAACTGTTTATAAATACTCCCGGCCTGCCCGTTGACATAGGTGGAGTTGTTATAGCTATCCAGTATCTGCAATTCATAGCCGCCATCGTATACAGAAGCAAGAAAAATGCCGCTATTGCCCCTGGCCTGGCCACTGCCGGTTATATTTTTAGGCACCCTCCACTCAAGGTGCAATTGATAATCCAGGAAGCTTTGCCTGGTTTGAATATCGCCTGCCGGTTTGTTCACTTTCATTGTTCCATCCACCAGTTCCCAGGCTGCCGCCTTCGTAGTGTCTTTTGAACTTATCCATTTGTCGAGACTTTTCCCGTCAAATAACACAACAGCGTCAGAAGGAACTCCCGTACACTGCTTACCCGGATCAATTACCTTGGGTACGGGTTGATATACCTCGGTCTCTTCGGGCTTCGGTTTTTGCTGCGCATTTACATTCATAAAACAAACAATTGATAAAGTGGCAAGAAGAAATTTAGTTGTCATAGTAATCTATTAAGTGTGTGAGAAAAAAAGACAGGCAGTGATGGAAAGGTTCCTGGTAGAACGGCTCGTCAGATGCATTCCTTTAGCTCTTTGTCCGTATAAGATAGGCCGTATTGTTTCAAAACGTCATCGGGAACGCCCTTCCATACTGTTGGCTGGTTGCCCATATATCCAACATCCCTTACGCCTATCTCGGAAGTGTAGAAGCCAGTGGCCGTAAGATTGCGCACCAGGTTGAAAAACGAAACACCTTGTTTCATTTCCGGTTTTGCCCTTGCAGGATAAGCAATTTCGTCCACTAATTGGAGCTGTTCTTTTGCGGCACAATCTTTAAATGGCTTATTGAATCTTTTCGTGCTCTGCAGATCCAACCAAAGTAAACCGCCACGCATTGGTGTTTGCAGTTCAGGTTTGTCCTTAACTATAAATTCAATAAAGTCCGGAACCTTTGCATCCGTTGCGCTTCCCGATACCGCATCTCGTGGAATGATGATATCGCTCAGTACAGCAATCGTTTCCATTTCATGAGGAGTAAAAAACTTGCCGGCAATCACTTTTTTATACTCCTCCAACTCCTCGGGCATGCGGTTAATCTTCGTGAAAGGATCACCCTGGACAGCTTTTTCAATAGTAGCTTTTTTATCGCTGTGTTTACAGGCCTCCATAAACACACCCGTGCCTAATGAGCCCCAGGCCATGAGCTTAATCGACTTTCTTCTATCCATAGCAATAGTTTATTAACGGGTTTAAAGATTCCGCTTTTTCATTTGATCAATCATGTATTCCGAAGTTCGCATCGACAAGGCAAGTATTGTCCAGGTGATATTCTTATCAGCCTGCGAAACGAACGGCCCTCCGTCAACAACAAACAGGTTTTTACAATCATGCGCCTGGCTCCATTTATTTAACGGTGAATTTCTTGGATCATTCCCCATTCGAACGGTTCCAGCTTCATGTATAATGTTTCCGGGATTGTGCAAACCGTAATTATTTTCCGGACCGTCATCTCCGCCCCAGGTAGTGACAGCACCCATGGCGTGAAGTATTTCGGAAAAAGTTTCCTTCATGTGTTTTGCCTGCTTGATCTCATAGTCGGTATAGGTCGTATTAAAACGCAAAACAGGAATACCATATTTATCTACTACATCGGGGTCAATCTCACAATAACTGTCTTCTCTTGCAATTGCTTCGCCCCGGCCAGCCATTCCGACATGAGCACCATAAAAAAACCGGTAATCCTCTTTCAAAGAAGCACCATATCCCCCGGCTTCTTTCTTTTTTCCCTTTACTGCATATTTTCCATTTAAGTTTTGAATGTCCCACTGGAAGCCATACAAAGGCATTCCAAAGCCTCCGCCATATTCAATGTGATAGCCGCGGGGAAAATCCAGCTTTTTATTATCCAGCCACCAGGGCGTATAAACGTGCATTCCACCGACGCCATCTTCGTTGTAACGTTTGCGGTCAAATAATTCAGGGATGATCCCGCCCATACTGGCACCTGTCGAATCGTGCAGGTATTTTCCAACGACGTTGCTTGAATTGGCCAAACCGTTCGGATGTCGCTGTGACTTTGAGTTAAGCAATAACCTTGCAGATTCACATGCACTTGCAGCCAGTACGACAGTTCTTCCGGTCATCTGGTATTCCTGCATATCATTTTTATCAACATAAGAAATACCGGTTGCGGTGCCGTCCTTGTCGGTCAGGACTTCACGCACCATTGCATTAGTAAAAAGGTCAACATTACCCGTACGAATTGCAGGAATGATCAAAACGGATGAAGATGAAAAATCTGCATAGGCTTTACAACTCCTGCCACATTGCGCGCAATAAAAACAGGACCCACGTTCTTTGTTAATGCTCTTTGTCAGGATGGACAAGCGTGAAGGAATTACCGGAATTCCTATCCCGGTTGCTGCTTTTTTTATAAACAGTTCATGCAAACGGGGCTTCGGCGGTGGAAGGAAAATTCCATCAGGATCATTCTCCAGTCCTTCATTGGTTCCAAAGACTCCAAGCAAACGATCAATTTTATCGTAGTAAGCTTTTACATCTTCATAGCCTATCGGCCAGTCGTCGCCGAGGCCGTCAATGCTTTTTCGTTTGAAATCTTTTGGCCCGAATCGGAGCGAAATTCTTCCCCAGTGATTGGTTCGTCCGCCCAGCATTCTTGCACGCCACCATTCCCATTTAGTATCGCCGACATGCGTGTAAGGTTCGCCGTCAATCTCCCATCCCCAATAGCACCCGTCAAAATCGCCAAAGGGACGAAACTTTGTACTGGCACCTCGTCTCGGTGATTCCCACGGGCTTTTCAGTTGAAGTGAATCCTTGATTGGATCGTACATTGGGCCCGCTTCTACCAGTGCAACTTTCA
>DATDNL010000361.1:0-3658 GCA_036518315.1 Flavisolibacter sp.
TTGTTCCTGAAATACGACTGATCCAATAATCGCTTTGAATCTCCCTTGGATTACTGACCGACAAAGCGCCGGGTGCCAATTAAGTTCAATTACCGGGTGCCCATCATTGTGGAAGAATGTAAACTCAACCGCTTGTTTACATTCCGAACTACTTCCTCAATAGATAACTTCCTCATGCATTTAAAGTGTCCCTGCGGACACTTTCTCCGTCCAAACTTTGTGCAAGGTCTGCACCACAACTTATGCACCTGCACATCGTCATAAGGCCGCGCATGATGAGCCAGGTAATGATCGCCATAATAAGGAACCATGCCAAACGATGGAGTTGTGCTCCCCCAAATGGCTATGACCGGCTTCTTTAGCGCTGCAGCAATATGCATTAAACCGGTATCATGACTAATCACCAGTTTTGACTTGCGCACAAGATCAGCACTCTCGTGCAAGGAAAACTTGCCGCAGGCATTATATACTTTTATTGGGTCTACTGATGCAATCTGCTCTCCTTCATTAAACTCCTCTTTGGCGCCTAACAATATGATCGGGTGATCAATGGCTCTGCATAGTTCCTGTAACTTGTAAACCGGGAGCTTTTTTGTAAAGTAGGATGCTCCAATAACGATCGCTATAAAGCCAAGATGATGCGAATGAGGTATATCCTTCTCCGTCACTTCATGATCCTTCGGTATAAAATAGTCCATTCCCTTCCCGTCATTCTCCACACCGAAACCTTGCACCGTTTCCATATAGCGGTCAATGATGTGCAAATGCTTCGGCATCACATTCCACTTGAGCTTCACGAAGATCAACTTTTGAATATTGAGCTTGTTGAACGAAAACGATGGAACTTTTAAATCTTTCTTGACTCTTAAAGTGCGTAGGTTATGATGCAGATCAATTATGTAATCGAACTTCTCTTCCTTTAACTCAGCTATCATTCTTCCCCAGTCCTCCTGGAGCACATGGATCCTGTCGATGTAAGGATTTGACTCCATAACCATTTTGAATTTCGGCTTCACGAGGTAATGCACCTCAGCAAGCGGCAACTGTTGTTTAAGGCAACGAACAACCGGCGTGGTTAATACGATATCGCCTATAGAAGAAAAACGGATGACTAGAAACTTCATACTGGACTACACGATTGATCCACGAATTACAGGAAATATTTCCAATTGAGTCATTATTGCTCTACGTAATTCAAATCTTTTCCAAAGGTTTCCTTGCTGAAGACGGCAGACGATACCCCCACGATCATGGCAACAATTCCTGTCAGTAGCCCGGCATTGACATAGCTGGTGAAGGTTTGAAAGCTCTGAAAAAGTAGCGTAATTACGATCAGCAAGCCCCTGACCATGTTTGGTACAGTGGTGGCCGCCGTTGCTCTCAGGTTCGTTCCGAACTGCTCCGCCGCCATAGTGACAAATATCGCCCAGAACCCTGTACCAAATCCTAGCAGGGCACAAGTAAAGTAAAGCATCGTATCCGACTTGTTATAAAGCCCAAAGAAGAAAAGACCAATACCTATAGCGGTGATACCATAGAAAATATACAATGCTTTCTTTCTGCTCTTTAGGTATTGGCTTAGCAGGCCTATTAAGATGTCTCCAATTGAAATAGCCACATAAGCAAACATTACGGCCTTACCGGTATCTATTTTCTGCGGAATATAAAAATGTTGAGCAAACTTGTTCGAGAAGGTCACTAAAATACCTATCACATACCATGTGGGCAGCCCAATAAAAATACTCAACAGATACTTCTTGAGCCGCTCCTTATTGTTGAACAACATGAAGAAATTACCTCGTGAAATGTCCTTATCCTTAATGGAATGAAACATTCCCGATTCAGCCACACTCACCCGCAGTATCAATAATAAAAATCCAAGTCCTCCCCCTATGAAATAGCAGGTGCGCCAGTAAAAATGTTCTTTCAGAAAATAGGCAAATACGGCTCCCAACAAACCGACTCCTGCTACGATCGAGGTGCCCACTCCTCTCCTGTCTTTTGGTAGAAGTTCCGACACAAGTGTAATGCCTGCACCTAACTCACCGGCTAATCCAATTCCTGCAATGAAACGGCACATCACGTATTGAGGCACATCATGGACGAATCCATTGGCAATGTTGGCTATCGAATACAACAAAATAGACCCGAATAAAACACTAAGCCTCCCCTTCTTGTCGCCATACACACCCCAAATGATCCCGCCGATCAACAGACCAGCCATTTGGATATTGATGATGAGCAGCCCTTTCCCATCGACTTGTTCAGGTGTCAGACCCAGACTACTCAAGCTTGGTTGGCGCAGAATACTAAAAGCCAGCAGGTCGTAGATGTCAACAAAATAGCCAAGGGCGCCAACAATAACAGGTAATGAAAAGATTCCGTAGCTACGGCTTTGGTTCATTGGTTATGGTTTGTGTTGCTTCCTTCCGTTTCCCAAAAAACAATTTATATAAAACAGGTAAGGTGGTGACAAGGATAATAACAATAGTGATGCCTTCAATGTGGTCTTTCAAACTGAAACCAAATTCTGTCAATACCCATGATTGGAGAAAATGCCCGCCAAGCATCATGGAACTTACCCAGCAGATGCTTCCCAAAATATTATAAAACACAAAGGTCTTCCAGTCCATCTTTACGATACCCCCTACGATGGGAGCAAAGGTTCGAATGATTGGGAGAAACTTAGCAAGGAAGATGGTAATCTTTCCATAATCGTGGTAAAAATCGGTTGCACGGATTAGGTGCTTCTTTCTGAACAGTAATGTTTCCTTGCGTTCATACAATAGCGGCCCGGTTGTTCTACCAAACCAATAACCGACCATATTGCCTAATACCGATGCAATCACCACCAACACGATAATTACTGAATAGTGAAAACCGAAAAACTCTTTCGCCAAATCGCTTACATAAATACCAGCTGCAAACAGCAACGAATCGCCCGGAAAGAAGAATCCTATAAACAAGCCGGTTTCTGCAAATACAACGATCAACAATACATAGAGGCCACCATTATTGATGATCCATTCAATGAACCTCTGTACAATTCCACCTTGCAGCAATGTAAAGTCCAAAAGAGTACTCATTAATTTGTTTTAGCTGTTTTCTAATTCTCCTTCCCATTTGCTAACTACACTTGTTGCCAGCGCATTGCCAACAACATTCGTCATGGTACGGAACATGTCGCAAAAATGATCTATGGGTAAAATTAAGGCAACGCCTTCAGGCGGAATATTAAACATAGCACAGGTAGCCAACACCACTACGAGTGAAGCTCTCGGTACGCCTGCGATGCCCTTACTCGTCAGCATCAGCACGAGCAACATCGTCAACTGTGTGCCTATCGGCAGGTGAACTCCGTAGGCCTGTGCAATGGCCAAACTCGCAAAGGTCATATACATCATGCTTCCGTCAAGGTTGAACGAATAGCCAAGCGGCAGGATGAAAGCTACTATCCTGTCGCGGCAGCCAAATCGCTCCAACTCTTCGGTCAACTTTGGAAACACTGCTTCGCTGCTGGTGGTGGAAAACGCAACCAGCATCGGGCTGCCGATTCTTCGCATTAATTCTTTCATCCTTCCTTTCAGAATGAGGAAACCTGCGCCCAGCAATACGATCCAAAGAATCGCGATTCCGAGCAAGAAGAAAGAATAGTACC
>DATDNL010000362.1:0-3196 GCA_036518315.1 Flavisolibacter sp.
AAGCTAATGAATTGCCTGGAGGTTTGGGAAATTCGTACCGGGTAGACCGCTCAATGAAAACAAGATGGGAATCTCCCGGCGTCAGGCAGTATTGGTACGGAACTTTAGCTTGCGTGGGAACAAGAGCTCCACTGTAAACACCAGAAGCAGGCTGATACCTGTTGTAGAAAACACCTTAATAATGAAATCGAGGAAGGTCCCGAACTGCAGCCACTCCAATAGTGTAAGGTAGGTATGGTGCAAAACAGTAAGTATAATCACATAGACGGCATACGGCGCCCAACCCATCGCTCCTGCCGAAGGTTCACGGTAGTTAAATTCGGCAGTATCCTTCGGGATCAAGATGGAGATAATAAAGGGCCTTATGTAGGCGATCAGCACACAGGCCGCAGCATGGAGACCGGGCGTTTGCTTGAAATAGTCCAGGAGCAAACCTGTAACAAAACCGATTAACAAAAGGCTAAGCCGGTTGAGGGAGAAAGGCAACCAAAGAATAAAGAGGTAATACAGTATAGGTATTACAAAGCGGTGAAGCGGCGGAAGCTTGTCCAGCACGTAAACCTGTACTACGACAAAGATTGCCAGGCGGAAGATATTTTTAACCAGGTCGCTCAATTACTTTCCTTTTTTCTGTTGTTCTACTTTCTTTTCTGTGTCTTTCTCCAACTGCATTTGTTCATCCCTTTGCAGGTTCTCGACCACGAAAACTTGTTGGATGGTTGCAAAGTTTACAGCTGTTCTTATTTTAAGAAGATAAAAACCGGTTGCCGGGTCACTACTGATCTGTGCTACCCTGCCAATGAACTTGTCGGGCGGGAAGTTGTAGGAATAGCGGCTGGTCACCACCGTGTCACCAACCTTCACTTCGACGCTCTTGGAAATTCCTTTTAGCTGGACAACATGCTGGTCTTTCCCATCCCATTCCAGCCTGCCTGCGTCGCCCGTTTTCTTCAATGCAGCACTTACAGAACTTTGCACGTGCAACAAGGACATTACTTCGCTGAAGTTAGGACTGACGTTTACCACCTGCCCCACTACGGCGCCGTCGGAGTTCAGGACCGCCATGTTGTCCTGGATGCCATATTTTGACCCACGGTTCAACTGTAAGTAATTCTTTTCGGAGCTAACGGTGTTATATACCACCTTGGCATCCCTCCAGATGTACTTTCTGAACTGCTTGATAGAATCGATCAATGCGGAATCAACAACGGACCGCTGACTGCTGTCGGGAACAGCGTAGTTGGCCTTCAAGAGATTGAAAAGAGAGTCGTTCATCTTATGCAGTCTCCTGTTTTCTTCTCCCTGGTGGAAATAGTCATCCAGTTTATCCACCTGGGTATTCATTCTGCCCGTGAGTTCGCTAGCCACACCCAGAAAAGCGGCATGATGGAGCTTATTGTATTTAAACAGCATGTACAATGAGAATATCTGCAAAAGCACGAATGCCAGAAAGGTGAAGTACCGCCGAATGAAAAGAAAAATATTACGCATAGGAGGTGGACGGTTTAAGGTTTAAGGTTTAAGGCCTGGTTTATCTTAGACCTTACACCTCTTACCTTTCGCCTTATCTCATAACGAATGGATAGCGATCGTAATTTTTCAAAGCCAATCCTGTGCCACGAACCACGCTCTTCAGTGGATCATCGGCAACATGCACTGGAAGTTTTATTTTTTGGCTTAATCTTTTGTCAAGACCCTTTAACAAAGCGCCACCACCAGTCAAATAGAGACCACGACGGTAGATATCGGCAGCCAGCTCCGGAGGTGTTTGCTCCAAAGCCTTGAGAATGGCTTCTTCCATCTTGAAGATGGATTTGTCCAATGCTTCGGCAATTTCCTGGTAGCTAACCATGATTTGCTTAGGAATACCCGTAACCAGGTCACGACCATTTACCGGAAGATCATCCGGGGGGTTGTCAATATCCTTCATGGCAGCACCAATCTGGATTTTGATCTGTTCGGCTGTGCGCTCACCAATCAAAAGAGAATGGTAACGACGAAGAGCTTCCATGATATCGGCAGTGAATTCGTCGCCGGCGATCCGGATCGATTGATCACAAACAATACCAGCGAGTGCGATTACCGTGATACCGGTAGTACCTCCCCCGATGTCAATGATCATATTACCAACGGGCTCCTCGACATCGATGCCGATACCGAGAGCGGCAGCCATGGGTTCGTGTATTAAGTAAACTTCCTTTGCTCCTGCCTGTTCGGCACTGTCGCGAACGGCACGTTTTTCCACTTCTGTGATAGAAGAAGGAATACAGATCATCATTCGCCAACTTGGAGGGAAAAGAGGTTTCTTTGGGTAAACCATTTTGATCATCTCGCGGAGCATTAGTTCGGCTGCGTTGAAATCAGCGATAACACCATCCTTAAGCGGACGAACAGTTTTAATGCTTTCGTGGGTTTTTTCATGCATCATCAGGGCGCGTTTGCCGACGGCCAAGACTTCCTTCGGATTGTTACGGTTGAGGGCTACAATCGAAGGCTCGTTTACTACGACTTCGTCATTGTGGATTATCAAGGTATTGGCTGTTCCCAAGTCTATCGCTATCTCCTGCGTGAACCAATTAAATAGTCCCATGCTGCTGTATTGGATTTAATATTTTGAAGGTTGCCTGCAAAATTGGTGGAAATAAATTGAAATGTCAAAGTAAATAGGTGGTGCGCTAAAAGATATTTTTATTGACTGTATTGAGTTTATGAAATGTTTAGGATAAACGCCGAAAGCCAGCAACGATCAATAAAAAACCTCTCCTTGCACAACAAGAATTGCGGTGAAAGATAAGCATGATTTAGTTGAGAAGATGTTGCCTTCCGTATTTTGAAATCAAGTAAAGAACTACAGGAGCAGATGACGAGGTTTATTGCAACGGCATGATCAATTGCTTTGTGCAAAAGGAATGCTGCTACAAATCGACTGTCTTAAGGGTTAGAAATCAGCGAGTGCTCACTGGGCAAAGTTTGTGCCGAATTGCTGAGGATGCCACTAGTCCGTCGCTCGCTATACCATTTTAACGAAAGGGTTGGTCTTCATTTCGTCGCCAATAGTCGTTGTGTCACCGTGACCGGGATAGACAATTGTCTCGGCGGGCAGGGTATAAAGCTTTGTGCGAATACTTTCCTGGAGAATGTTGAAATCGCCGCCCGGAAGATCGGTTCTTCCGACACTGCCTTCGAAAAGCACATC
>DATDNL010000363.1:0-6798 GCA_036518315.1 Flavisolibacter sp.
AAACGTAAAAGCTTACACCCCAAAAGGTCAAAAACAATAAGATCATAAATATCGTTGTGCTCACGTGAAATTGTTCGTGTGTTTCATCTTTTGCCACTAACCTTTGCAACACCTGTTTCATATAAAAAGTTTTTTCGTTCAACAATTCGTATTCAGTATCATTCACCCTATTGAGAATAGCGTGCCGAATTTACTGCCGTGTTAAAAAAACTTATTGACAAAAGCAAAATTGGCTTGGCTGGGGAATTGTTACCACACTGCTGAGCAGACATAAGGAGCAATCGCGCTCTAAGGGGCTATTCGTGCCTTCTCTGAATCAGGCACAACCGCTCATTTCTTCCTTAGTAGGTGTTTAAACCGGCTAAAAGTTTCCGGTTGAATATTGAGATAGGACGCCAGGTATTTTTGCGGAACCCGCTGTAGAAGGTCAGGATTCTTATGCACAAAATCAATAAATCTTTCCCGAGGTGTCAGCTTAATCATATTTATCTGCCACCGGTCCTTGATTACCATCGAGAAGGTAATTACCAGCCGCCCAAGTCTTTCCATTTTGTGGCTGCTGGAATAGATCTTTTCCAGGTCATCATAGGTGATGGAAACCATGGTACTTGGCTCGATAGTCTCCACACAATACTCGGATGGAGTGCGGCTATGAAAGGATTCTTGTGAATGAACAATATGCCCTTCCGTTGCCAGTTGGGTATTGATCTCTGTTCGGCCTTTTTTGTAGTATTTACGAACCAGTCCTTTAATAACGAAGTTTAAATAATTCTCCACTTCATTCTCTTTCGTAATTACCTGCTTCTTCCTGAAGTGCCTTACCTCCGTATAGGGCCTGATATACTTATCAAACTCTTCCTCGCTAAGCGTAACGAACTTGTGAAGGAACTGAAATAATAGTCTAACATCTTCCATGTCTTAAGATTCAATCGCCGGGCAAGAATAGTTTTACAAAGATTGTACTAATTCAGCTTTCGATAAAACGTTAGTTTTGCAGCCATTAATTAAAACCAAACAACATACATGGCAAAAAAGATCAAAGTTGCTAATCCTGTTGTGGAACTGGATGGCGATGAAATGACTAGAATAATCTGGAAGTTTATCAAGGATAAGCTGATTCTTCCCTATCTCGAACTTGATATTAAATATTACGACCTCGGTGTTGAATATCGCGACCAGACCAACGACCAGGTGACTATAGATGCAGCTAATGCCATCAAACAATATGGAGTAGGTATTAAATGTGCCACCATTACTCCCGATGAAGCGCGGGTAAAAGAATTTAACCTGAAACAGATGTGGAAGAGCCCGAACGGTACCATTAGGAATATTCTCGATGGAACTGTATTTCGTGAGCCCATCGTCATCAAAAACATTCCCCGCCTGGTCACTACCTGGGATCGTCCCATTGTCGTAGGACGTCACGCTTTTGGAGACCAATACAGGGCTACCGACTTCGTGGTTAAAGGAAAGGGAAAACTGAAGATCAGTTTCGAGGGTGAGAATGGAGAAAAACAGGAATACGAAGTGTACAACTACACCGGCCAAGGCGGTGTGGCGCTGGCTATGTACAATACCGATGAAAGCATTCGCGGCTTTGCGAGGAGCTGTATGAATATGGCACTACAAAAGGGATGGCCTTTGTACATGAGTACGAAGAACACCATCCTTAAGAAGTATGACGGCCGCTTCAAAGATATCTTCCAGGAGATCTTCGAAAAGGAATTCAAGGATAAGTTCAAGGCGGCAGGCATTACTTATGAACACCGCCTGATCGATGACATGGTAGCCAGCGCTATGAAATGGAATGGCGGCTTTGTATGGGCTTGTAAGAATTATGATGGCGATGTTCAGAGTGACTCTGTTGCCCAGGGTTTTGGTTCCTTAGGACTAATGACCTCTGTATTGGTAACTCCTGATGGACAAACGATGGAAGCCGAAGCAGCCCATGGTACGGTAACCCGTCACTATCGTGAACATCAAAAAGGCAATCCGACTTCTACCAATCCTATTGCGTCTATTTTCGCCTGGACAAGAGGCCTCGCCTTCCGCGGCAAGCTGGATAACAACCAGGAACTGATCGACTTCTGTAATGCTTTGGAAGAAGTTTGTATCGAAACCGTAGAAAGCGGCAAGATGACGAAGGATCTTGCCCTTACGATCAAATCAAAAGCCGAACACGGTAAAGACTATCTCTACACAGAAGAATTCCTCGATGCTATCGATGAGAACCTGAAGAAGAAGATGGCTAAGTGATCGGATGAGTGATGAGTAATGAGTAATGAGTAATGAGTAACGAATAAAGAGAAGTCCTGCGCAGTGCGGGACTTTTTTTATGACAAATATTTTTGTCGATATTTTAAAAGAGATAGTTCTTTCATCTTCGTCTCGAGTACAATATCAACGTCTTTTCCGTACGTTTCAATTTCTTCATGAACCCAATCGGAATGCGCCTCACGTTTAACGGTGCTATCCTCATTATCTTTTTTGGAACTCGAATAATGAAAGACAGGCTTGACTGTCCATGTCTTGTAGGCCGACAGAAATGCCTCTTCTTCTGTTAATAGGCCGGGATGTAGTTTGTGATGGAAGTAGTCAAATACGATTGGGATACCGATGTCATCGTGTAACGACAGTAACTCGGTCACGGTAAATAATCCTTTCTTATCGTCATTTTCTACTGTCAGCCTTCGCTGCAGACTGGACGACAGCTTCTTAAAGTTGTGAGCAAAACGCTCCAGGGTTTCATGCTTATCACCATAAGCTCCGCCTACGTGAATATTGATCTTGTTCCAATGTGATGGCTCCAATCCCATCAGGTCAAATAACTCCGAATGAAGTTCAAGGTCTTTGACCGTATTCTTCAAAGTATCTCCACTACCCGCAAGTTTGTTAAACGGCCCCGGGTGTGTGCTTACCCGGACGGGTAATTTTCCCGACGCTTCGAGAATAGAACGGATCTCCTTGAAGTCGGGCATCGATTTCAATTTGTACTCAGACGCCCACGGAAATAATTCTGAGGTGATCCGAAACAGGCTTATGTTATTTTTCACATTCCACTGCAGGATCTGGTAGAGGGCCTGCACATTTTGCAAGGCTAGCTGCGAAGCGTACTGGATTCCCTTTGCTTCATAAGTACGTTTCACCATGCCTTTGTTGGTGCTGATTCCCTTTTCCGCCAGCGTGAGATTGATGCATGCGTAGCCAAGATTCATTCCAGCATTAAAACAAACGGCAAGCAAAAAGGTTGAAACCCCATCATTGAGAAGTGAAGTGTCAAACTTCAAAGTCCTAATCTAGAACTTAAAATTCCATGTGACAGCCGGCAGAACAGGAAACAGCGAAACCTGCCTTGCTTCTATCTGCATGTTGCCGCTGTAAGGATTGCCTTTTTGATCGTAATAAATGAAATAAGGATTAAGATGGTCGTAAACGTTATAAACGCTGAACACCCAGAAGCTCTCAAATTTCTTTTTGCGCTCCGGATGCGGTGTCAGGGTTGCGGAAAGATCGAGCCGGTGATAGGCACCAAGACGGTACTCATTGATCCGGCTAAAGTCCTGTGTTAACACCCCGTTCATCACATAAAAACGTTCAGGAAGCGAAATGGCATTACCACTTCCGTAAATGAATACAGCGCCGAACTTCCATTTCTTGTTTAACTCGTAGTTTCCAACAACGGATAAGTCATGGCGACGGTCATACTTCGCAGGATATTTTTCTCCGCCATTCAATGCAGGAAACTTTCTCCATGTCCATGACAATGTATAACCGATCCACCCGGTAAACTTTCCTGTCACTTTGTTAATGAAAAATTCACTACCATAGCTCCATCCCTTTCCAAAAACAAAATCTTCTTCGGGATCCTTTAACGAGGGCGTATACCCTTCCGCATACTCGATCTGGTTGCGCATGTCCTTGTAGTAAAGTTCCACCGAAGTTTCATATTCATTGTCCTTAAAGTTTTTAAACAAACCTGCTGCATACAACCAGCTTAGTTGTGGCTTTACTCGAAAAGTGCTCGGCACCCAAAGATCAGTGGGAAGCGTCGTACCGGAATTGCTGACGAGGTGAATAAACTGCAGGTTGCGCGTCACCGAACCTTTGAGCGACGTTGTTGAATTCAACGTATACCGCATCGTGAACCTCGGTTCCATGCCTGCGTAGGTCTGTATCTTCTCGAAGCGATTGTAAATGGTACTATCAATCTTATTTTGGTTGGCATCCCTCACATATTTGGTATACGGTCCGATCTGCGTGAAGCTACTCCATCGTAAACCGTAATTCAGCTTTAGCCTTTTACTCACATCCCAATCGTCCTGTATATACAAAGCTTTTTCAAGTGCGTACTTGTCTCCTTCGTTCACCGGCTGGAACACTACCGAATCCTGCTTGCCGGAAGTAACATTTGGAATGAATTTATGGTAAGTGAAAAGGCCGCCGAACTTGAGTTTATGTTGTCCTGAAGGATAATAATCAAAGTCAATTTTTGCATTCCCGTCCCTGATTCCGGATGCAAGGTTAACCTCGAAATTGTTCTGTGCGGCCCCAAAGCGGAAATGATAGTCGTTGTACACGAGGGTTGCGTTGGCAAACAACTTGGGATTGAAGACATGGTTCCAACGAACGGTAGCCGTTCCGTTACCCCAGGGAATATTTGCCTTGAACGACTGCTCGGTGTTTTTGAAAGTAAATACATCTCTTCCGAAGTAGCCGCTCAGGTATAGGCGGTCTTTTTCCGAAAAGCGGTAATTGACCTTAGCATTCATGTCGTAGAAATAATAGCCGGAACCATAGAAGTTGCTGCTCTTCTTTACGAACGGCTTTACCAATGCATCAATATACGTGCGGCGCGCCGACACAATAAACGAAGCCCTATCCTTTTTGATAGGCCCTTGTATAGAGAACCTTGAGGCAATCAAACCGATTCCACCTTCGGTTTGAAATTTATTGGTGTTGCCCTCTTTCATGGATACATCTAAAACCGAGGACAAACGCCCACCATATTGCGCGGGCATCCCACCCTTGATCAGCGAAACGTTTTTGATGGCGTCTGAGTTGAAGATGGAGAAGAAACCAAACAGGTGGCCCGTGTTGTATACCACCGCATCGTCTAACAAAATAAGGTTCTGATCCGGACCACCACCGCGTACATAAAAACCTGCATTGCCTTCGCCCGCGCTCTGAACGCCGGGCATGAGCTGAATGGCCTTGAGAATGTCCACTTCCCCCATGAAGGCAGGAATATTTTTTATCTGGCTGATCGAAAGATCCACCTTTCCCATTTGCGCACTCTTGATATTAACATCCTTACGCCGGCTATATACCACCACCTCCGTCATCGCCGACGATTTGGATTGCAGGTAGATATTGTGCTGAATGTTGTTCTGAAGCCTGGCATGGAAAGCCTGGGTGAGATAAGAAACATGTGACACAATAACATCGTACTCGCCCTGCTCAAGAGTTATCGAATAAAATCCATACTGGTTGCTGGTGATCGTTTTCCCGTCGATCGACACAGTGGCCCCAATTATCGACTCCCCATTTGTGGAATCCTTTATATAGCCGTTAAGTGTGAATTTATCCTGGCCATTTACAGCAATGGTTGCCAATGCCAGCACCACAACGAAGAACAGTCGCATCCTTACCTCACTTCTTACTTGTAAAATCAATAGTTGATTTGTTACTGCCGCACTCAATCATGGCCTTTCCATAGGTCGGGTGATGTAGTCCCATATACGGATTCCGGATGCCATCGTTCTCGCTGAGCCAGTCGCCCGGAATGGAATCATTGAAGGCCATCGGACACTCATTCAGGTAGATCTTTTTGTCATCGTATTGAACGAGTGAAAGAAAATTATAGAGATGTTGCGTCAGTGAATTGAGGTCGTGCCTTCTGTCTGTAATAGATTTGTTGGCGGCCATCGACTGCAAGTCCTTTTTTGCGAGCGCCAACGTGTCAATGGGGGCAGTAATCGTGTTCGGAGGAAAGCCATAGAAATTGATACTATCCAGCTTTAGTTTCAGTGCTGCCGACTGGCGAACCACTGCCGCAGAATCCCAGTTAACGAATGCTTCCGTGAGGGCATGATAGCTGTCCATGGCAGCCTGCACGGAACTGTTAAAACTGTTGCTGTGTTTACTTGGGCCCTTTCTTTGACTCCCACTCTCCCCCTGCTTCGAATTATTGCAGGATGCAAATACAAGGATTGACAAGGCACCTATAAAAAAGATCCGCATCATAAAGATTTGCGCAAAACTAACGAGCCTTGGGCAATTAGGCTTTACCGTTCAAATTAAAACAGTTATAAACCAGTAAACGGCGCGGTTAAACGAAGAATCTGTCAAAAAGCAGAATGTCACGTTCGGTCGGCCCTGAACAAGTTCTTTATCGCTGAGCGCCCTCTTGCCAAAGGGGCATTATTCCAAAAGCAGGGAACGAATATTTAAAAGCTTATTAATCCTTCAGCTCACCTTGTTAACCTGCCCATTCTGCGGTTATCTTTGCGGACTTATGCTGGCGGGTTTACAAAATGTTACGTTTGAGTTTGGTGCAAGAACCATTGTGAAAGATGCTACATGGCATATCCATCCCATGGAGCGCATTGGACTTATCGGCTATAATGGCACGGGTAAGTCTACCTTGTTGAAAGTGTTCGTGGGTGAATACCTGCCTTCTGCAGGAACGGTGGAAAGAAGCCGCAACACTTCTATCGGTTACCTGCACCAGGATCTCCTGAGTTTTGACACGAACGAGTCCATTCTCGAAGTGGCCATGCATGCCTACGATAAGGCCAA
>DATDNL010000364.1:0-2046 GCA_036518315.1 Flavisolibacter sp.
ACAGTGGGGGTGCTGATCTTTGCAACCTGAACGGCCTTCTGTTGGGCTGATGCACCCAAGCTCATAAAGCTAACAGCAAGCAAGGAAAAAAAGAGTCTTTTCATATGGGCTATTTGCAACGAATTTAATAAAGTCCCTTCCAGTTGGCGGGGTCGGTTCTCCACTTTAACAAAATTTCCTCGTCCTCGGCCCTGATGATTCCCTTCTGCTCCGCCAGGTTCAAGAGACTCGGGTAATTGGTAAGAGAATAATAGTTCACACCGGCCCTTTCAAAGGCCTCTTTTGCCACATCGAACTGGTAATTGAAGATGGATACCATTCCTAAGATTTCCACCCCATTTTGTCTTAATACGTCCACCACCTGCAGGCTGCTCTTACCGGTAGAGATGAGGTCTTCAATGACGACCACCTTTTGTCCCTTTGTATACTCTCCTTCAATCTGGTTGCCCAGTCCATGCTCCTTCGGCTTCGGGCGGACATAAATAAAGGGCAGCTTTAATTGGTCGGCCACCATGGCGCCCCACGCAATGCCGGCTGTGGCTACTCCTGCGACCAGTTCTGCATTTTCGAACTTCTCAAAAACAACATTACATAATTCACTTTTGATAAAATCCCTGAGGAAAGGTTTGGAAAGCACCTTCCGGTTATCGCAGTAGATAGGGCTTTTCCATCCGCTGGCCCAGGTAAAGGGTTCTTTTGGACTTAAGCGGACGGCGTCGGCCTGTAATAGCTTTTCCGCGGTAACAATAGCGTCTGTCATATTGGGCGCGAAGTTAGAAGCGTGAGTCAAGAAGTTGAAATAAACTTTACCAGGCCTGCAGAATCCTTTAGAGACCCGGTAATAATCGACAGCCATGGAATTCGGGGCATTTTGACGGATGAAAAGCAGGTGAACGAGGGCTTTTCGTTCTGGACTACTAGCGTGCCTCTTCGTAACTTTAGTTTATGTACAAGATCTATTTCAACAACAAGCCCTTATTTATTACAAACCAGTTGACCCGCGAATTAGAGGAATATCTGCATCACGAGGAAACCGTATTTATTGATGAATTCAACCTCCATACCGTGAAGGCTATGGTTCATGAGATGGAAGCGCCACAGATCCATTCAGGCGTTTTTTTAAATGAGGATGTGGATGCGGTGTTGAAGGCATTCAAAAAGAAACTGGTGTTGGTACAGGCAGCAGGCGGATTGGTGCACACGAACGACAATGAATTGTTGTTGATCTTTCGCCGCGGCAAATGGGATCTTCCAAAGGGCAAACTGGATGAAGGAGAGAATTTAGAAGCTTGTGCCGTTCGTGAAGTCATTGAAGAAACTGGACTGTCACCCGTTGAGATAGAACAACCGCTCTGCGTTACTTATCATACGTACCATGAGTTCGGAAAGCACATACTGAAAGAATCACACTGGTACCTGATGAAGACGCCCGTCAAATCCGATTTGATTCCGCAGGTTGAAGAGGACATTGAAAAGTGTGAATGGGTAACAACCGACGGGCTAACATCGTATATGGATAATACCCATGCCTCCATTCATGATGTTGTCAATGCAGGAGTGAAAATTTTACTCGAGGTGAAGAGCGCCTAAACAAACATTTCCTGCTTGTTATTTTGCTGGATGGTCTTTAGCACAACATCGGGCACAAATTGCGAAACATTTCCCCCATTCTTTATTACGTCACGCACGAGGGTTGACGCCACTGAAGTATATTTTGGCAAACAGGTTAAGAAGACCGTTTCTATATTTTCATCAAGACTGCGGTTCATATCTGCGATCGCTTTCTCGTATTCAAAGTCATTTACATAGCGAATGCCCCTTACAACATAATTTGCCTTCACCTTTTTGCAGCATTCAACCGTCAGCCCTTCGTAAACGACCACCTTGATCTTTGGTTCGTCTTTAAACAGTTCCTGCAACCACTGCTTTCTTTGTTTATCAGAAAACATGGGCGCCTTGTTTGAGTTTAGACCGATACCGATGTAAAGCTTATCAAAAAGGGGAAGTCCTCTTTCAATGATATCTATATGACCAAAGGTCACGGGA
>DATDNL010000365.1:0-2298 GCA_036518315.1 Flavisolibacter sp.
CGCTTTGAAAGCCGGTACTGCTATCTATTCTGATATTATCAAACACAGTTACGATGAAAAGTATGGAGGCTATATTGAGGCTTTGACAAGAGACTGGAAGGAAATACAGGACTTGCGTCTAAGTGCAAAGGATTTCAATGAAAAGAAGTCGATGAACACCCATTTGCATGTCTTGGAAGCATTTGCCAACCTGTATCGGGCTTGCCCAGGCGAAGTACTGAAGCAGCAGCTGATCGAGTTGGTTCAACTGTTTCTAAATCATATCATTTCTGCTAAGACGCAACACCTCGTCCTGTTCTTCGACGAACAATGGAACGAAAGATCAGAAATTGTTTCCTACGGACACGATATCGAGGCTGCGTGGCTGTTACAGGAAGCTGCAGAATTTATCGACAATGAACTGCTCCTGACGAACGTGAAGGCAAAGTGTGTGCAGGTAGCCATAGCTGCCGAAGAGGGGCTCGACAAAGATGGTGGACTCTGGTATGAATATGATCCCTTGAGTAACCATTTAATCAATCAAAAGCATTCTTGGCCCCAGGCGGAGGCAATGGTCGGCTTTTTCAATACCTGGCAGAATACGGGTGACGAAACGTGGTTAACACGTTCTCTCCAGAGTTGGGAATTCGTAAAGAAGTTTATCCATGACAAAACTTGCGGCGAATGGTATTGGGGTGTCAATGCCGACTATTCTCCAATGAGAGAAGAAGACAAGGTAGGCATTTGGAAATGTCCTTACCATAATTCCCGTGCCTGTATTGAAATCATTAACCGGATCAACTTATTAATCGATTAACTTTTATGAAGAGAATTCTCACATTGGCTCTAACGTTCGCAGCCACACTAGGTCTAACCAGGTCAGACGCGCAACAAAAGATCGATCCTGCCATTGAATCTAAGGTCGACGCCTTATTAAAGCAAATGACTTTGGAAGAAAAAGTAGGCCAGATGGCGCAAGTATCTATCGAATCACTTGGTTCACTGAAAGGGCAGCAGTTTTCTTTCTCGGACAAGATGAAAGATGCTGTCGTTAATTATAAAGTGGGTTCCATTCTCAATACGCCCGGTGCTTTGCAGTCGGCCTCGGACTGGAACAGGATCATCACTGAAATTCAAAACACTGCACAGCAATCAAGGCTTAAGATTCCTGTTTTGTATGGACTTGACGACATTCATGGAGTGAACTATGTTGCCGGAACTACTTTGTTTCCTCAACAAATTGGTCAGGCGGCCACCTGGAATGCTGAGCTCGTACACAACGCTGGCGTGATAACGGCCTACGAAGGAAGGGCCGCGGGAGTGCCATGGACTTTTTCCCCTGTGCTTGATCTGGGCACTAATCCCCAATGGCCCCGGATCTGGGAAGGGTACGGTGAAGACCCCTATCTCGGCGCGCAGTTAGGTGCAGCTTTTATCCACGGCGTACAGGATCCGTTGGGCAGTAAGGAGAAGCTTATTGTTAGCGTCAAGCACTATATGGCTTATTCGGACCCCAAGTCGGGAAAAGACAGGACAGATGCCTGGATACCCGAACACTATTTGCGCGAATATCACCTTCCATCCTTCGCTGCTGCTATCCAGGCAGGCGCAAGAAACGTTATGGTGAACTCCGCCTTGATCAATGGAATTCCAACACATGTAAACAAACATATCCTCACTGATATTTTAAAGAATGAATTGGGCTTCACGGGTTTTGTTGTTTCCGACTGGCAGGACATAGAAAATGTTTACCGTCGCGACAAAATAACCAGCAGTATTAAGGAAGCAATTGCTCTTGCCATCAATGCCGGCATCGATATGTCCATGATACCTTACGACTACAAGGAGTTCTGCAGTGATCTGGTTGCCCTGGTCAATGAAGGCAAAGTATCTCAAGATAGGGTTGATGATGCGGTAAGAAGGATTCTAAGAGTTAAATACGAGATCGGTCTTTTCGAAACTCCCGTCACTTATCTCAAAGACTATCCAAAGTTTGCAAGTGCTGAATTCGAAAGAGCTGCTTATACTACCGCTGCTGAGTCGATCACGCTTCTCAAGAATACTAATAACACTTTGCCTTTGAAGAAAGGTGCCAAAGTGTTGGTAACCGGCCCAAATGCCAACTCCATGCGTTGCCTGGATGGCGGCTGGACCTATACCTGGCAGGGAGACAAAACCGACGAATATGGAGCTAAGTACAACACCATATTAGAAGCATTGCAGAAGAAACTCGGTCCGAAGAATGTAGTGTATGCGCAGGGAGTTGCCTATAAACCGAAGGGTCAATATTTTGAAGACTCCGTTATTAATATTGATGCC
>DATDNL010000366.1:0-3302 GCA_036518315.1 Flavisolibacter sp.
GAAAAGGCAGTTTTTTATCTTCCCGTCGGCTGTCAAACGAATCCGGTTGCAGCCATCGCAAAAAGGATTCGACATCGTGCTGATGATCGCAAAGGTCCCCGCATGCCCCGGAACCATAAACTTTCTCGTCGTATCGTTCAATTCGTCCTTTAATTTAATAACGCTGTATTCTCTTTCGATAATGTCGATTATTTCCCCGAACGTAACCACCTTTCCACTGTCCCACTGATTTCCCGAAAAGGGCATGAATTCAATAAACCGGACATGAACAGGAGTTCCACTTGTCCATTTTATGAACTTATTGATTTCACCATCATTGACACCTTTTATCAAAACAACGTTCACTTTAACGTGAATACCTTCATCGATCGCTGCATGAATATTACTCCAAACTCTATCATACCGGTCACGCCTTGTCATTACTTGAAACTTTTCTTTGTTCAGGGTATCGAGGCTTACGTTAAGAGACCGTATACCTGCATTCTTAATGATTGGAAAAAATCTATGCAGGCGAACTGCATTTGTGGTAAGTGTTAAAGTGACTGGTAATTGAGAAAGCGCTTGGATGATCTCCGCAATATCCTTTCTCACTAAAGGCTCTCCCCCCGTTAAACGAATCTTGTCCACCCCCAGTGAAACAAATTTCTTTGCGAGCATTATAACCTCATCTATCTGCATAACTCGCGCAGGGGGCAGAAAATCATGATCCTCCGCAGGCATGCAATACGTACACCGCAAATTACAAGTATCCGTTACCGAAATACGTAAATAATTATGTGCCCTATGGAATCTGTCAACAAGCATTTTGTTCTGCAAACACTAATTTAAACCTTTAATGCTTCAGCTTCGTTCAAAGCTGATTCTTTGATTTCGATAAATTCACCTTTTGAGCTGCCGCAAAGGGAACAAGCATAGGTTTCAGGAAGATCATCAAATGTTGTGCCTGCTAAAACCTTTTGTTCATCATCACCGATTGCCGGATCGTAAATGGTATAACAATTCCTGCACTGGTAAACAGTTCTTTCTCTTGCATCTTTTTCATCCCGTCGACTTTCATCTTCAGGGATAGAGAGTCCATCCCCCACCTGCTCATAAAAATATTTGCATAAGCTTTCCAGGTAAATAGCGAGATGTTCCTTGCTCACTCCTTCCCTGAATACCACAAATTCTCTTTCATTTGGGTTAAATCCTCTCCTATATAAAATAGTAAAGCGCTCAAGGGATCTTAAACGATGAGGGTTCCTGGTTTGCTCCTTCTGGATTACAATCGTTCCAAACATACTGGATGCAGGTTTCGTCTGAACAGCGAAGCAAAGCCCATAAGTACGCACATCCTCTTTATCGAAATGCCGTATGATCTGTCTCTTGATCTGAAGGCCTTCCTCACTATTATCCTCAACCTGCCAGTTCAATTCGTTGGCAGCATGTCTCACGTTGATCCGGTATTTCCCAAGTACCTGGTCCCATAATTTGCGGTGAGCAGGATTAATGCCCCTGATGATGATGCTTTTCCACGATGTTGTGTACAACTGCCCTATACGGCACCCGAGACATATATCACAAACATCAAGAAGAAAACCGACAGGAAATTGTTCATCGCGGCGGTACACACCCAGCCATAGTTGGTTGTTCGCCTTATTGAAGCCCTCATAATAGGGCAAAGAGAAATCGATAGTTGGATCATCCAACGAAGACCTGCTTACATAAGCAGTCAATGCTTTCACCCTTTGGTATAGTAGGTTTACATCAGCTTCCTCCTTTCCATAAAACAAAAACTTATCATTTAAAATCTCCTCTTCAATTCTTTTCGATAGCATGGGAAGATCGTTAGTATAAATAAGATCTTTCCATTTATGTAATGTTTTTGTTTTCGGAAGACGAACATAAAGCTGCCAGAAATGTTCCGATGAGGAAGAAACCCAATTGATGTGCCCGGTGAAGAAAGGAGTAAATGATTGTTGCCGATCGCAAATGTTTATTTTCAATGTTGGGCTATAGTTGAAGGAGTCAAAAACATCTTTGTAAACCCCTTCACGTAACCAACCATCCAAACTAAAGATGCCGGCGGCAGGGTAAGAGCTTACAATATTCGGTAATGCTTCCTTAGTCGTTTGGCTAATAATATCTTTGCACGCACATGACTGGTTAAATTTTTCAATCTGGTTTATGGGTACTTCAAGGATCATTTGTTGCCTTAATCCAAATCGTACATGGCTAACCTTCGCATCTGACGCCACCTGCATTATTTCTTTCAGGTAGCCCGGAGAAACGATGCCTCCCCTGAAATTTATATGTACCGCTTGTGTTTGCATTACTTGCTATCGTGTTTTACATAAGCCCAGGCCTTTTTCCCCGATTGAAGCGTAACCTTTATTCGTTTGTAGTCTTCCGTTTCATATTCATCGGCATGTATGAGCTCACCTGGCGTTATACTTAAAACGACTCCCTCCACCACATCCGAATTGTTGCCCGTGTAGCCGATAATAGTATGTTCCTGCGTACCACTCAAATTAACTACAGACTCAACTCTAATTTTGATAGTTTCTTTCTTATACGCCACTAGTCGATCAGGAACGCCGTCCAGGGTTCGACCGAAGGTCTCCCACTGAACCTTTTCTAGTTGCAACGTGCCATATGAGAATAAACTTTCCATAACTATGCCCTGACCACTTTCATTCCATTTTCTGTTTCATTCGCCGCCTTCCGTTGATCGAGAATCGACTGAACTTCCGGTTTACAACTACCGCAACCCTGCCCGGCGCCGGATGCTGCACACAATTCCTTCAATTCCGTACAACCGCCATTAATTTTACTGATAATGTTGCCTTCTCCAACTCCACCGCAGGAACAGATCAGTTTGCCAATAACGGGTTCTGCTTTTTTGTTCGAACGTAATAGTTCCAACCTTTTTTCTGACAACTCGATTTTATTTTGAATCAAGTCCCTGAATTCTAAAAACTCCGTCTTGTCACCTATTAGAATGGCACCTACAAGCCTGTCATTGTGAATAATGCATTTTTTGTAATAGCGCTTGGTCTTGTCGATGAAAAGAATCTCCTCATAAGATGGATCGTGTGGCGGAGCTTCAGCCAGGCCAAGGGAAACTAGCTCAGTCCCATGCATTTTCAAAATGTTCATTAGCAAGGAGCCTTCGTATAAATGAGAAATATCCCCGCTCAAATGACGGGCAACAATCTCCGCTTGCTGTTCTGCTGCAGCCGTGATGCCGTATAAGAACCCTCTGAACTCAGCTATCTCGCCGATCGCGTAAATCTCAGGATCTGAGGTTTGCAGATATTCAT
>DATDNL010000367.1:0-3062 GCA_036518315.1 Flavisolibacter sp.
TTTCGGTGCGGTTGTTACCAAAGAAATTCTTAGAGTTATATTCTTTGGAAAGTTTTCTTGAAATGGTAACACTATTGTCCTTGCCGAGAGAAACTGGCAGCGTGTCGCCAATAGTTGAAAGATCAACATAGGTCTTACCAAGATAAGTACCTTCAAAATACAAGTTGGCTTCGCCTGATTGCAGATCGTAGTCGTGCCAGTTAACGATTTTAGCGGTAAGAAAGACCGAAGGATCGACCTTTGGTGCTGCGAAATATTCATAAAAGGCAGGGATATCGATCTTCTTGATGCCAATGGTGGCAGTTTTACCGTCTGTTTCCAAACTATATTTCTCTTGTATGCGGTAGACCTTTGTTGTTGGTTGATATTGAGTGGTGATGTCGACTGTTTGAATTTCCTTTTGCTTCCGAGGTGCCACGGGAACGTCGTTATTTCCATCTTCCCTACTACTAGTGCCATAACCTACAACAACAACCTCGTCCAATGAGGTAGCGGTGGGTGTCATAGCTATCGCCAAGTAACCAGGTCGGAGGGAGACCATTTTCGGCGTGTAACCTATTGACGTAATGGCAAGCAATCCATTCGTCGGAACATTTTGTAGCTTGAAGAAACCATCAACATCGGTGACGGTTGCGATGGTAGTTCCTTTCACGATTACGGTGGCTCCCTGGAGTGGTAAACCTTTGTCGTCTGTAACTCTGCCGCTGGCAGTGCCGGGCACGGTTTGCGCACGCAACCATGAAACAGAAGGATCATAGAAACCCAATATCCAGGGTTGCAACGGTGAAGGTGTTGCATTTTCACCAGGATTGCCAGTACTGAGATTAATTGTTACATCTTTCCATGTTTCACCGCTCCTTTGGTAGACGTTAGCATTCATTACTATTTGCAGGGGCTTTGAAACATCAGAAACCCGCACATCGTAAGCAGGATACCAGGCGGCATCTTTTATGGTGTACAGCAATTGAAATTTTATGGTTTCTGCCTGCTTGCTATCAATCAGGGCCGTGACAGTGTAGGTCACGCTGTCCTTCTTTTTGCTGATCTCGGATAGCTGCAAGCCTGTCTTTGCGAGTTCCTGTTGTTCTGATTTAAGTCGCTTCTCAATTTCCGCCTGTTTTTGGTATACTTCCGTGAGCCTTTGACGCTGGAGGTCCAATGCCTGTTTCAATTCATCTGCTTTCACACCGTTCTGACCTGCGATCGACTGGTTCTTTATCAGCATCTGTTCTTCATTCTTGTAGACTTGGAGCATTCTTGTATCGAGATCTAGCTTCTCATTGAGCTCTGCTCTCCTATCGATCAAGGCTTTTTCGTCCTGCTCTGTTTTTCTCTGGCTGAAGTAGTCTTTTGTTGCCTGGACTGACAAGAGCGTGATGTTTGCATCAGCCTTGAGTTGAACACTTTGCTGCTGTAATTGGTTACTCAATCCGCTAAAAAGTATTTCGGAGCGGCCGGGTTGGACGGTTACTGCGGCATTGCGTTGAATCTGAGCACCGGAAGAGAAAACGGTTACTTCCTGCACAGTGGATTCGGCTGTGATCTTCTTTATTTGTGCAAATGAGAGTGTAAAAACGATTGCAAGCAAAAGAGTAAAAGTGCATCTCATAATACAGGGTTTTATTGATGGATGCGCGAATGCGGATGATTACACAAGCGCCAACAAAAAAGCCGCTGCTCATTGCAGCGGCTTACCGTATTAATAAGACGATATTATTCTATTTCCTTAGCGCCTTCGGCCAAAACAGTGACTTTGTTGTTCAAGACCTCTACAAATCCGCCTGTGATGTCGTAGAGAGTCGTGTGGTTTTGTTTGTCGCGAAGCACTTTTACACGTCCCGCTTTTAATGCACTTACCAGGGGAGCGTGTTTATCCAACACTTCAAACAAGCCACTGATGCCGGGCATTTGAACGCCATACACTTCGCCGCTGAAAAGTTTTTGTTCCGGAGTTAATATCTCTAGAGTCATACGTCAATGTGAAAATGTGCCAATTAGCGAATTAGCTAACTGGCGAATCAACTAATTATCCTTGAGCCTGGGCTAAGAGTTTCTTACCTTTTTCGATAGCATCGTCGATAGTACCTACGAGGTTGAAAGCGGCTTCAGGATATTCGTCCACTTCACCGTCCATGATCATGTTGAAGCCACGGATGGTTTCTTCGATCGGAACCAATACACCTTTCAAACCAGTGAAGGCTTCGGCTACGTGGAATGGCTGTGACAAGAAACGTTGTACACGACGTGCACGGCTTACTGTCAATTTATCTTCATCACTCAATTCATCCATACCGAGGATGGCGATGATATCCTGCAATTCTTTGTAACGCTGTAAGATCAGCTTCACACGGTTAGCGCAATTGTAGTGAGCATCGCCAACGATGATCGGACTTAATATCCTCGATGTAGAATCCAGGGGATCCACTGCGGGATAGATACCTAAGTCAGCAATCTTACGAGACAATACCGTAGTAGCGTCAAGGTGAGCAAACGTTGTAGCCGGAGCGGGGTCGGTCAAGTCATCCGCAGGTACGTAAACCGCCTGTACAGAGGTGATAGAACCATTCTTTGTAGAAGTGATTCTCTCCTGCATGATACCCATCTCGGTAGCCAGTGTCGGTTGGTAACCCACAGCAGATGGCATACGACCCAGAAGGGCAGATACCTCAGAACCGGCCTGCGTGAAACGGAAGATATTGTCAACGAAGAACAGGATGTCACGGCCTTTACCTGTTCCGTCACCGTCGCGGTAGTATTCTGCAATCGTCAGTCCAGAAAGCGCAACACGCGCACGCGCTCCCGGGGGCTCGTTCATCTGTCCGAATACGAAAGTTGCTTTTGATTCAGCCAATTCGTTCATGTTTACTTTGCTGAGATCCCATCCACCTTCTTCCATGCTATGTTTGAAGGCGTTGCCGTAATTCATGATACCCGCCTCGATCATTTCACGCATCAGGTCATTTCCTTCACGGGTTCTTTCGCCTACACCTGCGAATACTGATACACCCGCATAGGCTTTGGCGATGTTGTTGATCAGTTCCTGGATCAATACGGTTTTACCT
>DATDNL010000368.1:0-2539 GCA_036518315.1 Flavisolibacter sp.
ATCCGCAAAGACAAACTGCTTGATTCACCGACAAACTTCTATTCAAAGGGATAAACTAACGCCGAAAAAATTACTCTTCCGGCAGGTTGATACAATCAATAGCTTCTTCTTTTATCGGGAACAAATGGTTGACGTCTTCCGTTATTTAGCAAGAGCCGTCGCCTTCTCCCGACCCGTCAGTATGTCCTCGAGTCTCGTGCGCTTCACATAGTTCTCATATCGGAACGACTGCGCCAATGCAATTACTTGTTCGTCCGTCAAACCCTTGAACAGGTTACAATATTCAGGAAGCAGGGCTTCTGATATAAGAATGTGTCTCACCAGCAGCGCCAGTTCCCTTTCCTTACCGCCAGGGTAAGGATTAAAATCAGGAAACTCTTTTTGAAGTAATTCTTCCATGGGCGCTATCGCCGGCTTTATGTCCTTATCTGTAGATCCCCACGCGTCCGCGCCGAGCGAATCTTTTCTGGCAAGGAATTTCGACACAAGCTTCATATATGGCGTATTGGGATTCTGATGCATCACTGCCTGCAAACCCATGTCTTTGTAGAGCCATATACACCAACTAACCTTGTACTTATCATAATAAGCCAGTTGATCCTTCAATACGTTATACCGCATCTCATCTTTCTTTGGATCTCCTGTATACACAGGACCAAACTCCCCGACCCACAGTGGCACCTTGTGTGAAAACATGAATTCGCTCTTACCGAGGAAGTCTCTTTCAAGGGTATCCCTGTCATAATATTTGTCCTGTGTAATGCCCGGGTAATCACCACCTGAAATAAAACCGGGTGTAGCGTAATCGTGGTTTGTATAAACACAATTATCCCATGTCTCGGTAAACTTGCTGAAGTCCACAGCATAGCGGTCGCCTTCAAGAAAAAGTATATGGTTGGGATCTATCTTCCGAATCGCATCATGCAAACGTTTATAGTAGGGAAACACTCTTTCGCCTGTAGGATCGGCAGGCTCGTTGATCAGGTCATATCCTGCCACCCATTCGTCATTTTTGTACCGTTGAGCAATAACCTCCCATAGGTGCAACGCACGGTCCTGGAATTCTTTGTGTATCCAAAAAGAAGCAACGTGAGTAGGATTGTCGCTGTGCCAGTGTTGGTTCTGCGATCCGGGTAACGCATGAAGGTCTATAATCGTGTAGATATTGTGCCTTGCGCACCTCGCAATGACACTGTCAAGGTAGGCGAACGCCTCCTCTTTAATAACGCCGGGGTTCATATCATCTTCGAAATGATGATAGTTAATCGGAATGCGTACCAGGTTTAATCCAAGGCTCTGGATGTAAGCCGCATCAGGTTCGGTAAAATAGCTTTTCAGGAAGGTGTCGAAATAAAGATTGTATTGCCTTTCACCCATCACATTCTTCAATCCCTCCCGCATGGCTTCCTCGTTACCGGGATAGCCATCGATGAAGTTTTCCATATGTAGCATTCCGCCAAGGCCGAAGCCGCGCAGGTAAATGGTATCCCCTTTTTGGTTGACGATCTGGTTACCGGCCACCTTGAGCCGGTGTTGGTCTGTGGTAGTCATGGCTGCATATTTCTGTTTACATGAATTGAACACCAATACTTGGAGAATAGCAAGCACTAATACTTTTGTCGTTTTCAATGTCGGTTAGTTTAATTGTTTGACCAATTCTCACGAAATTAAAAAAGAACTTCATCTTTCAGTAGAACGAATTCCATTCCTGGGCTCAAAGAATTGCTCAAAATTGCGCCTGGTAAGGTAAAAGTATTAGCTACGGTCATTCCAACTACTGACGACCGTCATTGGTCTTCCTGAACAATGTTGCTACATTGGTTGGTAGTTCTGATAGAATAACGATAAAATATTGGTTATGATTTTTATTGTATTGTTCGGACTTGTGTTTGTGATACCACTGACCGTGTTTGTGCTGAGAGATAAGTTTGAAAAGAACATACCCTGATTGAATAACCGGTCATATAATCCCAAACCGCTCAATGCGCTTCCCGCTCAAATAGTACCGGGAGCCGAATCTTTGTAGTCTTCCACCCTTTAATTGCCGGTCCGTTTTCGTACCCTTTACTTTTGCGCAAAGATGAAGTGCCCGTTGTTTTTTATATGATCCAGTTTGTTGAATCCAACAGACTTCAATGCCTCCATAACCTCGTCAACAGAATATTTATTGAATACGCTGTCCGGCGTTTTCTGTTCTGCCAGGAATTTCCTATCTGCCATATAAATATCGAAAAAACCATTCTCCCTTAGTAAAGAATACACACGCTCAAAAGGTGCGCCGAGCTCATTCCAGAAATAAATAACGTTCAGGCAAAAGATCTTATCGTAATGATTATTGGGAAGAGCGAACTGCAGGAAATCCCCATACCGCAGCGACACCCTGCCTTCTTCAATATATCGCTTATTGAACTTGCGTGCTCTTTTATACATTCAGTTGGAAAAGTCGATTCCGTCAATCGTGCAGCCAGGGCAAAAATCAGCAATCATTTTGATTCCAGCTCCTGGTCCATAGCCGATCTCCAATAGCTTCTCTTGTGGC
>DATDNL010000369.1:0-4503 GCA_036518315.1 Flavisolibacter sp.
CGAACAAATCATTGTACTGCTGTATATTTTCGGAAGAAAGAAAAGTCTTCTCATTCCATACGGGCGTTCCATAGATGTCCAGTCCCTGTTTCGAAAGGCGCGCCTGCTCGTGTAACTGGTCAAAGTACGCACGTATATAGGGAGCGGCTTTGCCATAGTACCCTCGCATAAAATCATTAATAATGCTATCGGTATTCGCATTCGGATTCCAAAGAAGCTTACTCAATAAATAGGACTTCAATTCGGAAAACTCTTCCCCATGTCCTGTGTTGCATTGCTGGAAATGAGCCTTCACGCCGTATTTCGTGAAGAACTGGATATTGGGTTGCAAAGTATGGAACAGCGGGAACGGGCATAGGTAATTGGTGAACTGGATCTCGTAATCCCAAAGCATAATGTTGTTAGATATCTTACTCCATCCTACAATATCGTTTTTGAAGGAAACACTGGATGGATCTGTTTCAATAGGCAGGCTCCTGTTTAGTTCGATAGTACACAGCGTTATCATCACATTCGGCGCTGGTTTCGTCTTAAGTGGTGGCGTTCGCGAATACTGGTAGGCCAGCGTTGTGATCACCTTATCGGGAAATATAGCGGCAACTTTATTCACGAATTGGAGAAGAGATCCCATGGGTGACCCTTCCTCTTCATTGATCTTCTTACACTGGTCACATTGACAGTAATCATAAGTATCGTTCTGGCTCACCGACCAGTATCGAAGTGTTGGATGCAATGCCATGTCCTTTTTCAGTTGGGCAATAGTGATCTGTAGAACATCAGGATTGCTCAGACATAATTGTCCATACGAGATTCGCTTTCCATTGACAAGAGAAAAGTATTCAGGATGCTTCTCGAAATATTCGGCCGGGGGCACGAGGCGATTAAAGGTGTGCACAAAATAGCCGCGCCAGTCTCCGTCATTCCATACGTCCGCAATATTCACAAGTTTCCGCCAGTTCTTATAATCTTCATCGTTAACAAAATCGCCGTGGACTATTCTTATATCAGCTTTGGGAACCTGCCGGTCATTGATCTGCCCGATATTAATTGTCCTTTTACTGGGCACCACCTCAACATCCGGCGAATATTTTCGGCAGCCAAGGTAATCTTCTAAAAAACCCGTAACCCCGTAAATCGGGCCCTTGCCTTTTCCTCCTGCAATAAAAAGCCTCTTACCAATAGTTTTTAAATAGAATCCGTCATTGTTCAAACCTCTGCTCAACTGATTCCACTCGCCCGTTGAAATTCTATTGGTTGGCCCAATAACAATTTCCTGCGACTGCGACTTCGCGTTGCTTCGCTCTATAGCCATCTCCGCACCGGAAATCTTTCTAATGTATTGCTGCAGGATGGAGGCCGCCTTTTCTTCATCTGCCGTAGCGCTGTCACTGACGACAATGTGATAAACAGTCTTGCCGTTCGTTACCAGCGGTAGTTTTGTTTGTGCTGTTGCAAGGACAACCAGCAATTGCAATAGCATAAGGAGTTTTATCTTCATCGTCATCTGTTCTTCTTATCGAGTTAATGCAACAGTGTTACGGGAAATATTGATAGGTTCAAACCTAATGAAATCCTACCAAACAGATCCTGACGACCACCTGGCCATATCATAATTAGGTGAAGAAATTAATGACCTTTGTAATACCTTTCCCTCAGGCTACGCTGGCGAGTAGAAAAACAAAAAGGAAGACCACTGTCGGTCTTCCTCTCATGCTAAGCTCTAATCATTTTTAAGGAAGTAACACTCGATCTATCACGTGTATCACACCGTTAGTAGCCAAAATATCAGTCTGTGTGATATTGGAAGGTGCAGAACTGGCGCCATCTATCTGGGCACCGCTGGTGAGCGAAACAGTGGTCGTTCCGCCTGAGAGCATAGTCAACACCTGTCCATTACTGAGATCGGAAGAGAAAACCCTTCCGGCTGCAACATGATAAGTAAGGATCGGGATCAATGCAGCAGGAGAAGCAGCCTGGATGGAGGCTATCGTCGGGAAGCCTGCATTAATAAACGCCTGGTTAGTTGGGGCGAAGACCGTAAGCGGACCGGCACCCGAAAGCGCGTTCACAAGCCCTGCCCTCTGAACGGCTGCTACCAGGTAAGTAAAGTTGGGGTTAGCCGCAGCCACATCGACAATAGTGCCCGTTGGTGGCATCAACACACGGTTGATCGCATGAATCACACCGCTCTTGGCTTCAATATCTGCCGCAACAACCTCACTACCATTAATGAACACACCATTACTTTTACGAATAATGTAGGCCTTCTTACTGTCCAACATAGTAAGTTCCGTGTAAGTTGTTGGAACCTGTGCGGCCATCACCTTACTTCCAAGCACATGGTAAAGTAAAATACCCTTGAGTGTTTCACTGGGCACACCTTCAATGGCATCGCGTGTGGTCAATCCCATAGCAGCAAATGCTTCATCGGTGGGCGCGAATAACGTGTAAGCAAAACGAGGATTATTTAATTCATTAGCAAGCCCCGCTTTTGCAATCGCGAACGACAAAAGATGAAAACTGGACTGGCGTGGAGTAGCGTTCCTCGCCCCTGCATCACCCGTTGTCTTTGACGTTACAGATAAATTCTGCAACAAGGCGACGATGTCTTCCTGGTTCTTACCCTGTTGTTCAACATCGCTCGCTTTTTTCTGACAGGAAATAAATAAAACGCTGGGCAGCATCATAGCCGCCACAAGATACTTCCACATGGTTTGTGTTTTAGTGGTTACAAAATGTAGGTTTCTCCAGGATGGTTCTGCTATAGCGGAAGGAATATACAATCAACAACTTCCCGGAGAAAAGGTTGAAACTCGAATAAACTTTTTGAGGTTTAATGAATCTATAAGAACATATAAAAGGATTTGTTCAACAATAAACCCCGGTAAATTAGATACACGGCTATCTTCTTCAAACAAAACTTCCTTTAAGCTTATTTACCCGGTTTGCTTTGTTATTTGAGAACAAGTTTTTATAATTGTAAACATGCAATTGAGACTTCTCTTCGCCGTCCAATTTGAATCTCCACTCAAAAAATCCATTAACCTCGCAGGGACATTATAGGGACCTTATAGGGACCTTATAGGGACTTTATAGGGACTTTACTATTGGGTAACTAAATGGAAACTATAAGTCAGCCATAAGTTAGCCTTAAAGCTCCTATACGGCAAATAAAAGGACAGCAATACCTAAACAGGAAACCACTCAAACGCTAACATTACGAGGTAGCCTCCATCCTTGATGGACTTCAGCACTCCGAACAAAATGGAGGAAAAAAAGAATACCACCCAGTTCCCCTTTGTGGATATTCCCGATTCAACCTCGCGCTACGCAGACCCACGAAGATCAGGGTCGCCGATACATTCACCACGCTCCGATTACAGATATCCTGTTCTTCCATCCCTTCCCGAGTATCTCCGCCCCTGATAGGTGCTGGGGGGACTCGGGAAGTCCAATGTCCCCTTACCACACTCTTATTACCTGTTTCCCGCTTCTCGAAATCTCAAATGGGCCCGGTGAAGGATTACCGGAATTTCTCTTCTTGCCAATGTAGTCAGTATCTATTTGTATTGGTGATCCATCCGGGTTTTCAAACGGCAACCCTGGCACGACGGCCTTATCGAGTATCGATGTAGTTACCATTCTTCTTTTTTGAAGTAACCAATTCTTGTCAAGAGCAATTTCTAAGTTCACCTCATCACCCTTGGTATCTAACACAGCACCTGCATCAAAATCCTCCCTGACCAGTGCATTTGCTTCCCTCGCATCCTGCTCCTTATAACTTTTCATTTGTTCCTTTGCCTGCTGGTTCATCTCCCCATATTTCTTCTGCTCTTTGCTGCCTATTGGTCTTACTGCTCCCTTCGTATAGACATTACCATCAAAAACCACCGGTAGCAAACCCTTACTGTATTGACTGGCATCTCCTCCATTCACAAAAAGATTGTTGATGAAGCGAACGTCCCCGCTTGGATTATCGTGCAAACCGGCAACATAAGTGGAGTGAGGTTTCATATACGGCGTCAGCCTGCTGTCGTAATCAATAACGTCCATCCTCCCTCCGAACAAATTGTGTACAAAAGCGGCGCCACTCGAATTCATCAGCAGGCTGCTCTTCGACAACAGGATGTTATTGCTGACCAGCATCGGCCCATGATCTACTTCCAAAAAAATATCAAGTGAGTTATCATGCATCAGGTTAGCTTTTACCTGTGCGCCCTGCGCCATCCAGTCCAGCCACAATCCCAGGTTGCTATTGTAAATATGATTATGTTGAATTTGAACATCCACCGCACCGTGGAACTTAATGGCCGCCATTTCTGCCCCATTAAAAAGGCGGCGAACATGAATATCATGGATCGCATTCCCCTCTATGACGCTGAACGAACAACCCATGCTTCCCACAATACCCGCCTGCTCACAATAGGCGATTTTGTTATTGCGGACAATATGACCACCCACTGTTCCCTTGTTCCATCCAAAAGCGAGCGCGCGGTTTACAGT
>DATDNL010000370.1:0-4596 GCA_036518315.1 Flavisolibacter sp.
ATCGTCCAAAATGTTCTCTCTTCTCTTCATGCATGTAAGAAGTGGAGTATACATGAATCAAAAAGCCAACACCCGTAATGATCAAAAGGAATACGGCTGAAAGTTGGTCAATCTGGAAAGCAAAAGGAATCTTCAGGGAAGGGATATTGATAAAATCAAAGTACTGAACCACAGGATCGGAGATGATTCTTGCGCTTTTGGAAATTTGCCTGCCTGACAGCTCGTCCAACCTGAAAAAGACCATCACGCTCGCGACAAAGGACGCCAACACCGTTCCGCAGCCAATAGCACCAACAATTCCTTTCGACAAATATTTCCGACCCAGTCCATTGATAAGAAAACCAATGAAAGGAAGAAGCGGAATCAGGAGAATTAAGTTCTTCATAAAGAAGTTAAAAGTCAAAAGTTAAAAGTCAAGAGTTCTATCGCCAGCCGAACAGTTTTGACTTTTCACTTCTAAGTTTTAAGTTTTTAATGTTTTAGTCTGTTCAAAAAGTTTATATCAACAGAATGTGTATTGCGGTACAACATCACGATAATGGCAAGACCAACGCTCACTTCAGCAGCAGCAACCACCATGATGAAGAATACAAACAATTGCCCGTCGCTCCCTGCCGTCAGATCCCTTGCGCTGTTAGCCAGGTGATGCATTTTTGAAAATGCGACCAGCAACAAGTTCACTGCATTGAGCATAAGTTCAATACACATAAATATGATGATGGCATTACGACGTGTCAATACGCCAACAATACCAATAACAAACAAGGTAAAAGACAGAAATATGTAATAGTTAATCGGCATAATTTGATAACTCTTGTGCTTAGTATCCAGCTAGCCAGTCATTGTCACATTGACTCATTGGCATATTGTCAAATCAGATTCCCATTGCTTCCCTCGTTTCTTCCAACTTCTTCGTCTCTCTTTCCACCGACTTTGCTGCAACACCTTTTTCGTCCCTCTTACCAATCACTACAGCCCCGACCATCGCGCTTAAAAATAGGATAGAGCTTATCTCAAAGGGAACGACGTACTCTTTAAATAACACGTTTCCAAGATTCTGAATGAGCCCAATATCACCTGTTCCCAGTTCGGTCATATTTCTCTCAGTGTGTCGCAAAGCGGCCACCATAACCAATAACAAGCTTCCCCCCGCTACGGCACCAGCGAGTTTCAGCCATTTGTTTTTTTGTGGTTCTGTGTCCTTATCCAGGTTCATGAGCATGATAACGAAAAGAAACAGCACCATGATGGCACCAGCGTATACAATGATATTAACGATTGCGAGAAATTGTGCGTTTAGCAGGACATAGTGCCCAGAAATGGAAAAGAAAGTAATGATCAGTGACAGCACACTGTAAACCGGGTTTTTGCTGATGACGACCATTAATGCGCTGACTACGGCCACCACCGACAAAACCCAAAACAATATTTGTGTAATATTCATTCTAGCAGTTGGATATTATTTTATGTCTCTGCCAATTGCACCTTTCGCCTTGGCATACTCTTCCGGTTGCGTAACAGGGTTTGGGATCAGCAGATCTTCCTTCTTGTAAATGAAGCCCTGGCGAGAATAGTTTGCCTTGGCAAACGTCTGGCTCAAATAAACAGCATCTTTTGGGCAGGCGTCTTCACACAATCCGCAGAAAATACAGCGCAACATGTTCACTTCGTACTTCGCCGCGTATTTTTCTTCACGGTAAAGATGCTCTTCCCCTGGTTGACGCTCTGCAGCTTCCATTGTGATGGCCTCCGCCGGGCAAGCGACGGCACAAAGTCCGCAGGCTGTACAACGTTCACGTCCCTCTTCGTCCCTGTTTAAAATATGCACACCACGAAATACCGAGGAAAATGGACGTTGTTGCTCCGGGTATTTAATGGTTGGCTTTTTTTTGAAGAAATGGCTCATGGTGATGCCCATGCCCTTTGCAATAGCAGGCAGGTACATTTTTTCCCAAAATGTCATGGGCTTCCGCTCCACCTGTTTCTTCCTGTTCGTTAATGCTTCCATTTCCTTTTATCCTTAGGATTGAACGGCGCAAATTTAGCCGTTTTCAACCAGCTTAATTTTTAAAAACTCTTTATTTGTTTAGCAGCAAAACTACCACTGCCGTGATCAGCATGTTCACCAAAGCCAGGGGCAATAAGCCCTTCCAGCCAAGATTCATCAACTGGTCGTAGCGGAACCTCGGCAGTGTCCACCTGATCCACATAAACAGAAAAATGAATAGTGTTGCCTTTATCATCAGGACTGCGAATCCAATAAGTCCAACCCACCAATGTGCTCCCCAGGCAGCTTCGTTGACAAACGGAATGTCGTAACCTCCAAAAAACAAGGTCGACATAACGACGCCGCTGATAAACATGTTAATGTACTCGGCAAACAAGTAGAAACCGAGTTTCATTGAAGAGTATTCCTGGTGATAACCCATGTTCAACTCGTTCTCGGCTTCCGGTAGATCGAAAGGTGTCCTGTTACATTCAGCCAGGGCGCAGACAAAAAAGATAAGAAAACCGAGTGGCTGATAGATGACATTCCAGCCATGGTGCATTTGTTGATCAACAATTACGCTCATCCTCAATGACCCCGTGATCATCAGCACTGCAATCAATGAAAGACCCATTGCCAATTCATAAGAGATCATCTGAGAAGCGCCGCGTATGGCAGCAAGCAATGAAAATTTATTATTCGATGCCCAGGCGCCAATCATAATTCCATAAACACCCAAACTCACTACCCCGAAAATGTAAAGAATACCGATGTTCACGTCAGCAACCTGCAACGGAACTTTATGACCGGCAATATCAATGGTACTACCCCAGGGGATGACCGCGCTGGTAAGCATCGCTGTGATCATTGCGAGCATCGGCCCGAGAATAAAAAGAAACTTGGAAGACATCGCAGGTATGATCTCTTCCTTCATAAATAGTTTCAGACCATCCGCAAGAGGTTGAAAAAGACCAAAAGGACCGGCACGGTTTGGACCAATTCGGTCCTGCAAGAAGGCTGCTATCTTTCTTTCAGCATAAGTGCTGTACATAGCAACAACCATTGACAATGTGATGATGGCTGCAACAAGTATCAGCTTCTCAAAAAATATCCACCAGTCTATCTGTAATAAATACATATTCAAATTCAAAAGTTAAAAGTCAAAACTTAAAGGTTACTCTTGCACTTGTCACTTTTAAGTTTTCAGTTCTTAGGGCGTATTAGGATTCGTCGAATCCGTTCCCAAAACATTTCTTCCCTGCCCTTCTTTCACATCAGTAACATTCTTCCCGGTCGATTTAGGATTGCCGTTAAATGTTGCACCTGTTGCGGGGCCGGAGATTTCATTTAAGTCGACGAGGTTGACGTCACTGATGGTATGGATATCCATCAGCAGCTTCGGCCTCCTTCCCATCAACGGTTCAAATGTTTCATTGGGTTTCTTAATGCCGGTGTAATGGCCAGCATTAATGACGGAGTGGCGGTCGAGCCTTGTGGGACCTTCGATCACCCAATCGCTTACTTTCTTCTTTTCGAAGCGGCATTCATTACAGATCCAGTCTTCTACTTCACCCCACTGATCTTTTCTTGCTGTGACGCGCAGAACATCGTCGCCACGCATCCAAAGTCTTACTCTCCCCTTGCAATGAGGACAGTCGCGATGCGCATCCACTGGCTTAGTGAACCAAACACGGTTTTTGAACCTGAACGTTCTGTCGGTCAGTGCTCCAACGGGACAAACATCAATCACGTTTCCGATCATTGGGCTTTCCAATGACTTTTGGATATAGGTCGCGATTTGTGCATGATCTCCCCTGTCCAGTACACCATGCTCCCTTTGCCCTGCTATTTGGTTAGCTGTATGTACACAACGATAGCAAAGAATGCAGCGCGTCATGTGCAACTGGATATATGGACCAATATCAATGCGTTCGAACGTTCTTCTCTTGAATTCATAACGGGTACCTTCCGTACCGTGTTCGTAGCTCAAATCCTGTAGATCACATTCACCCGCCTGGTCACACACGGGGCAATCCAATGGATGATTGATCAACAGGAACTCGACGATTCCTTTCCTCGCTTCCAGTACCGCGGGATTCGTGATGTTTTCTACCACCATGCCATCCATTACCATTGTCCTGCAGCTTGGAACAAGTTTTGGCATCGGGCGAGGGTCCGCAGTGGAACCTGCAGCCACCTTTACCAGGCAGGTACGGCAATATCCGCCCGTTCTTTCCAGCTTGCTGTAGTAGCACATGGCAGGCGGAACAACGTCACCGCCAATTTTACGGGCTGCCTGGAGAACAGTTGTGCCCTGCTCCACCTCGATGGTGATGCTGTCTATCGTTACTTTCAACAATTTTTTTTCTTCAGCCATTTTAATGCAAAATGAAAAAGTAAAAATGTAAAATCACTTCGCTTTCAAAATTATCGCAGCAATGATTTTTGATAATTCATCTGCTTCTTTCAAAAACACTTCTAATTTATTTTTATCAACTTCAATCGTTTCTCTTATAAGGCACAGCCAATACTTCGTTTCGTTGGCTGATTTTAAAGCAATGTGAAAGAAGTTGATAAAATCTTTCTTAGTGCTTCCGGAGCTTCCCTCT
>DATDNL010000371.1:0-5228 GCA_036518315.1 Flavisolibacter sp.
GGTAATGTCTGGCTGGATCCTGAGAAAACGACTCCTTACCAGTTCTACCAGTTCTGGCTGAACGCGGCAGATGCAGATGCGGAGAAATGGATTAAGATCTTCACTTTCCTCCCGCAAAACGAAGTCAATGACCTGATTGAACAACACAACCGGGATGCATCTCAAAGAATCTTACAAAAAAGGCTGGCAAAAGAGCTCACGATCTTCGTTCACGGTGTCGACGAGTACCTTAAAGCAGTTGAAACCACTACCAAGTTATTCAGCCAAAAAAATGCATCCGCCGACAGTCTGTCTGAGGAAGACCTCAAAGGCATGGAAGGCATCGTTCACATCGATTATTCTAAAGAAAAACTCCAGGCTGGAATAGATGCTGTTTCATTTCTGGCCGAAACAACCATTTTTCCAAGTAAGGGCGAGGCGAGAAAGATGATCCAAAACGGAGGCGTAAGCATCAATCGGACAAAAGTTGCAGCAGTCGACGAAATAATCAACGACAAAAAACTGCTGCACGAAAAATATCTGCTAGTACAAAAGGGAAAGAAGAACTACTATCTGGTCAACGCCCTTTAGTAGACGTCTTGTTCTGAGTCTAACGTTTAAACAAGATACACAGTGATGTACCCGGCAAAGACTTATAGAACCGGCAACTGGTTTCTCAGCAGATCTTCGAACTCATCTCTTTTTCGAATCAGAAAAGCCTCACCGTCTTTGACCAAAACTTCTGCCGGCTTGTAGCGGGAATTGTAGTTAGAGGACATCTCAAAACCATAGGCCCCTGCGTTGAACAAAACAAGGTAATCGCCTTCGCGAACTTCATGAAGCAAGCGATCGGCCGCTAAGGTATCGGTCTCACAGATATACCCAGTCACATTATAGACTCGCTCTTCCCCTCCGGGGTTCGAAATGTTGACTATGTGATGGTAAGCATCATACATCATAGGCCGGATCAAATGATTTAATCCGCTATTGACACCCGCAAATATTTGTGCACCGTTGTCTTTAACGACATTCACCTGTGTAATTAAATAACCACATTCACTTACCAGGTATTTTCCCGGTTCAAACCACAGTTGGAACTTCCGCCCATTGAAAACGTGGCCATCGAGGTACTTCTTGAGCTTACCCGCGATCCAGGGAATGTCTGTTTCTTCATCTTCAGGTTCGTATGGCACCTTGAATCCACCTCCCAGGTCAATCACTTCCAGGTCAGGGAAATGTTGTATGATCTCACTCAAAACCTTTATGCCATGCACAAAAATGTCAGCGTCTTTTATATCGCTGCCGGTGTGAATGTGCAGGGCTTTGATGCGTATATTGTTTTCTTTAACGACCTGCTTCAAAAGATCGAGTTGCTCGATGGGAATACCGAACTTACTTTTCTCATGTCCTGTGGAGATCTTAAGATTGCCTCCGGCAAGAATATTAGGCCGAAGACGAACGCCAACAGGGTAACTATTGCCATACGTCTTTCCAAACTTTTCAAGATTGGAGAGGCTGTCAATATTGATATGAACGCCGCTCTCAACTGCCTCGCGTATCTCTTCAAAGGATATTCCGTTCGACGTGTATAAAATCTTTTCAGGAGCAACTCCTGCATACAAAGCCAGCTTCACCTCGTTAATGCTACTGCAGTCTATCCCACAACCTAATGAACTGATGTATTTGAGTATGTTGATATTGGTAAGTGCTTTACAGGCGAAAAAGAACCTGGCATCGATTACTGAAAAACCGGAAGTCAACTTTTCATATTGCGCTCTGATTTTCTCAGCATGATAAACATAAAGTGGAGTACCAAAACGTTCCGCAAGATTAACTAGCTGGCTATTCGATAAACTCTGTGGCATTTTTTGAACCTTGATTTCAAAAGAGTAGAGTGATAGAGATTACTTTTCTTGGTCGTTGCTGTCTTCTTCATCATCTGAACCTTCGTCGGGAGAATTGTCAGTTTCCTCTTCAGGTGCGTCGCTTTCATTTGGCTCCTGGCTTTCGATGTCTCCTTCCGTCTCTTTCGCCTCTTCCACCTCGTCACCTTCTATGAAAGTCTCGTCAGCAATGAATTCCTCAGTCGCTTCTTCAGAAGGCAAATCCTCAGCCGGTTCTTGTGCAAGCGGAGAATCCTCTTCCGCACTTATATCAAAACTGTGACCATTTACATGTTCCTGCTCTTCAGTTGATTCCTGCTCCTTATTCTTATCTACCAATTCTCCCACTTCTGAAACCAACAAACTTTCGCTTTGTTCGAAGTCAGTATGATGAACCCGTGTAGGCTCCACAATCTGATCCGCTAGAACTTCTTTGATCTTCGGCAAGTCATCCGCAGAATTGATTCCAAAATAATCCATGAAGTTCTTCGAAGTTGCATAAACCAATGGATGACCCGGCAACTTCTCATTACGTCCGCTAATGATGATCAATTCCTTCTCAAGCAATTTCTGAACAGCATAATCACTACTTACACCTCGAATAGATTCAATCTCGCCCTTTGTTACGGGCTGCTTATAAGCAATGATGGCAAGTGTTTCCAAAGCCGCAGAAGAGAGACGCTTCAAAAACTTCTCACCGTTCAATTGTGCAACAGTCTTATGATAATCCTTTTTGGTAAGAAACTGCCATCCTCCTCCACTCTGCCGAACCTCAAAAGGGTAGAATTCGGAATTGTACTTTTCTACGATTCCCTCTAAGGCAGCATCTACCTGATCTGCAACAATCTTATCCTCCATGAAGCCAAAGGCTTGGTTCACCAAGTCCGTTATTTCGATAGACGTCAACGGCTTGTCACTTGCAAAAATCAAGGCCTCGATATGCGGGATTAAATTTGAAATTTCCATGTACCTGTGCCCTGGCGGCAACTAGATTTGATTGGTTTTGTAATAAGGGCACTACCCCTGCAGTGCAGCCGCACCACTCACGATTTCCGTCAATTCGGTTGTAATAGCGGCTTGTCTCGCACGGTTATACGAAATCTTAAGGCTTCGCAACAACTCATTTGCATTTTCTGTTGCCTTATCCATGGCCGTCATGCGGGCACCATGCTCCGATGCACTAGCATCCAAAACCGCTTTGTACAACTGCGTGTTTAATATTTTCGGCATTAGCTCGGCAATCAGTTCTTCCTTGTTTGGATCGAAGATAAAATCAGCTCTAACACCGCCGCCTGTGTTTGTCTTTTGGATGGGCAGAAATTGTTCGACAACGAAACGTTGCGTAGCAGCATTCTTAAACTCACTGTAAACGATCTCTACGCGGTCATACTCTTTGTTCTGAAAAGCCTGTATGGCTGCCAACGAGGCTTGTTGTACATTTTCAAAACTCAGGTGAAGAAAAATATCTTTATAGGTGTCTGATACGTTGTAGTTGTTTTTCACAAAGTGTTCATACCCTTTCTTGCCAATGCTCCAGATCGTTACGTTGCCCTTGCCTGCCTGGATCGCATATTTTTCACGCATGATCTGCTTGGCTAGCTTTATGACATTCGAGTTGTACGCACCCGCCAATCCACGGTCCGAGGTAATAACAATCAACAAAACCCGCTCTATTGGCCGTTCTGCAGCCAGCGCATTTCCGCCTTCCACTTGCGTGTTGCTCACAATATTGCTAAGCATCTCCTGCAGCTTCTTGGCATAAGGACGCATCTGGATAATAGCATCCTGTGCACGGCGCAACTTAGCAGCACTCACCATCTTCATCGCTTTGGTGATCTGCTGGGTACTCTGAACAGACTTAATTCGGTTGCGGACTTCTTTTAACTGACCAGCCATATTTTCATATTTAAGGGTTAAAAGTTGGAATGCTTAACACCTGACTGAGTCAACGTATTCAACCCAACCAACCATTCAACCAAACCCGAAATTCGGCCGCAAAAGTACGGGAACAGGGGCTAAATTCCATATTTAAGGCTTTCACAATTTTCCACTTAATTTGAGCCTATGGAAATCAAACAGGCGAAGGAAAAAGAGGATTTTTTAAAGTGCTGGGAAGTAGTTCACGAGCTCCGTCCACACCTTGACCAGGACCGCTATCTTACACTTATGCTTTATATGATCGATGAGGGCTACAAGCTGATTTATATCGAAGAAGAAGGTAAAGGCGTATCATTTTGCGGGTACCGTATTACAACCATGCTACATCGAGGCAGAAGTGTCTATATCGATGACCTGTGTACCTTAAAGGAGGCGTCGGGAAAAGGCCATGCTAAAGCCCTGCTCAACCATGTGCTCAGCTATGCCAGGCACGAGGAATTGGAAAGCATTCACCTCGACTCAGGCCACCATCGCTTTGACGCGCACCGTCTCTATCTCAATTTCGGCTTCAGGATTACTTCTCACCACTTTGCCATGGATATCGAAAGCTTACACGAACTCCAGGAGGTGCAATTCGACACGGTGGTTGAGCTTGAATAAACCTACTGCACTAGCTCAAACTGCCTTTTAAGCCCATAAGAAATAGAAATCTTGCCGCCCACCAGCGTCTTTTGCTTCAACGGATTTTCCTGCTCACTATATAACTGGAGCACAACCGGCCCCTTTTTCACAGTTGTGAGTACTTCTGAATTAATATTCACTTTCCCGTTCAATACAGGTACAAGGTCGTTAAAACCCCTGCTTTCAAAGGCAGTATCCAACAAAAGCAATCGCACCTGCTTTTCGCCCGGCGGGAAGTTGTGGAGCTGAATAGTAAACGGCTTCTTTTTCACTCTTTCCGGTAAATCTCCTTCTATTGTAAACGGAGTGAAATCGAACTCATTTCGGTATTCTTTGCCGTCCGGCGTTATAAAAGCAACCAAATGCTTCCCGGCAAAGGAATCAATTGGTCTTTGCACTTCGTAAAAAAAACCTGACAACTTCGCACTATCACTTTCCACCGCCTTCCCATCGAGTTCCACTTTTGCCGGTTCTATGTTCATCGCGCGCCCTTCTTCACCTCCATATTTGTATTGGAACACACAGGTCGCATCTTCATCCCCCTCTTCAGCTGTCACCGCGTAATCAAAGTAAACCTGGTCAAACTTGGTTCCGTTATACGCCTTATCCTTGTCTTTGCAACCAACTAACGCTAATCCTAGCAACAAAAACACACCCGTCTTTCTGGTATTCATCAGCCACTATTTGGCTCAAAGTAAACCAAAGAACCTTAAATCCTTGGGCTTTGTTAAGCTTAAAATAGTTGAAAATAAGCACTCTAAAATTGGATTATCTTTGACGGCTCTGTCAAAATGGCTTCTAAAAATT
>DATDNL010000372.1:0-6449 GCA_036518315.1 Flavisolibacter sp.
ATTCCGACGAAGTCATTGCTTAAATCCTACAACTTTTCTATACTTGCACTAACCCATGAAACCCGCCTCTCATCATCTCGGAAAACGATCTCCTGATATTTTTATCTTGCGTTTTGCCTACAGTTATAGGCACCTTATAGGCACTTTATGGGCACCCCACTAAATCGACAAGCTTAGTCCAACATTAGCCCAGGTAATGTCCACCCTATGATAATCCCATGTCAAACCCGTACTAACTCGCGCAGATTCTTGTATGCCTTCCAGGTCTCGTATGGTTCCCCTTGACTTCCTTAATAACGACACCAACTCACTTTACATGCAATACAATAAAAACCCTCCCGGCGAACCGGGAGGGAACAACTAAAAACACAAGCCTTGGTTCGGTGTCTTCTAACGATTTCCGAGACAATGGCTTAGAACAAAACTTTGGTTTCGATAGCTAACAATATCACGTTCGGCAATTTCAATTCGCCGTTTATCGTTTGCCGTTTGCTAATTGGCAACTGCCAACTTTAGTTAGTCGGGTTTCTTTCCGTCCAAAAAAGTATTGATAGTGCTGATAGTGGCACCTTTGCCATTACCATCATCTCTTACCTCGTATTTACTATAGAAGTTTTCGACCGTGGAGCTGTTATTGAACAATTCCATGTTGCGGCGGATGTACGCTGGTACCGCTTCAAACTCATTGTTAGGATCAGCAGCATTAATGTTGAACGACAAGTTGCGCAACTTTTGTAATCGTTCTGCCGCACGCCTTTTTTGGTCCTCAGCTGCGTCTGGCATCGCCAGTTCATCTGCGTGAGTAGTCGGTGTCTGAGTTTGGTGGCTGCTTGTTGGTACTTCCGCCGCCGGAATGTCGTTACGTATCACCAGTTGCATGTCAATGATGTCCGCATCATCAACCTTTGCTACAGGTGCCGGAACCGGTTCTTCGGCAGGTTTTGAAGTAGATACTTCAGGTTTGGACTCTGCATAGATATTGGATGGCCTGGCCAGGTAACCTCCCGACGCTGCAGACGCCTGGGAATTATTTTGACTCTCTTTGGGATTGTGATTATTAGACGCCAGGACGGATTGGCGCAGCCTTTCGAAACGGTCATCAAGCCATTGCTTCTTCTTCTCAAGCTCTTTCTTCTCTTCTTCCGCTTCCGCCTTTTCGTCCTTTATCTTCAAATGTAGATGAACAGGTGCATTTTCATCTTCCTCTTTTTCCACAAAGTTTACAGTATTTTCAAACTGCAGATCCATCTGCGCATCCTTCAGCTCCGGCATCGGGATCTCAGTGATCGCATCTTCGTCTATCAACTTTGGGGCTAAAACATCTTCAATCTTTGGTTCTTGTGGGATGGTGGCTTGTGGCTTTGGGGCGGGCTGCTCTCCAAGGGTCATAACGATCTTTTCTTCCTTTTTCACCTCCGGTTTTGGCGCCTCGCGTTTCGTGAACGGGTCCTTGTGTTGGAAACCCGTTGCTATCAGGGTAATGCCTATTTTGCTTCCCAGGTTGTTATCGTAGCCCAAACCAAGAATAACATCTGTATTCTCACCCGCCTGGCTCAAAAGATAATTCTGGATAATTTCTACTTCATCCATGGTAAACTCGTGCTCACCCTCGGAAGAATTAATGTTAATGAGGATCCATTTGGCCCCACGAATGTCATTGTCGTTCAGCAATGGGGAACTCAATGCTTCTTCGATTGCTGCCTGTGCCCTGTTCTCTCCGTCGCATGCTGCACTACCCAAAATCGCGACACCACCGTTTTTCATTACGGTACACACATCTGCAAAGTCGACGTTGATCTGGCCTGTGCTGTTAATTACATCAGTAATGCATTTTGCCGCTGTAGCTAATACATTGTCAGCTCTTGAAAAGGCTTCCCGCATTTTCAGGTTACCAAACTGGTGACGTAGCTTATCGTTGCTGATAACAAGCAAGGTATCAACGTATTGTTTCAGGTTTTTAATCCCTTCGTCTGCTTGTTGCTGGCGCTTCTTTCCTTCGTAAGAGAAAGGAGTAGTAACAATACCAACTGTCAGCACACCAAGGTCTTTACAAATCTTTGAGATGATGGGAGCACCACCGGTTCCTGTACCACCGCCCATGCCTGCAGTCACAAAAGCCATCTTAGTATTCACTTCTAAGATGCGCTTAATTTCTTCTAGGGATTCTTCCGTTGCCTGGCGGCCAATTTCAGGATTGGCACCGGCACCAAGCCCCTGCGTTAAATGGGGCCCCAGTTGAATCTTGTTAGGAACATTACTTTGTTGTATTGCCTGTGCATCAGTATTACAAATAATGAAGTTCACACCTTCAATATTCTGGTTGTACATATGGTTGACGGCGTTACTTCCGCCACCACCGATACCAATTACTTTAATTATAGAGGACTTTTCTTTCGGGAGATCAAAGTGGATCATAAGAGATTGATTTGTGTCGTTTACATTTCGCAACAACGGATGAATGAATTGTTAGATGGACGATGAGTGGTTGATTTGTTCATTGAGTTGATTAAGTTGTTGGTCAAATTCACACAATTAACTAATCAACTATTCAACCACTTTTAAAGATGCTGGTCTTCTTCTTCTTTGAAAATTTCGATTAAGCTTGTCTTGAACTTTCCCCAGAAGTTAGACATACCCCTCTTTCTTTCAGCAGTGGCAACAGCCTGGTTATCGGTGTCTACAAGAACTTCTTCCTGTACACTCTTCAAACCTTCCGGCACATCCACTTTTCTGAAAGTAGTTTCGAACTGCTTCCTTTTGTGTTCGTAATCGTCGTAACCCTTCAGTATTAACCCTAAGCAGGTGGCGTAGGTCGGCTTTGCCAGTTCTTCAATATGGCCAGCAGCCAAATGCTCATTGGGCAATCCAATTCTTGCATTCAGCCCGGTGACATATTCCGTCAACTGGATCAAATGCTTCAATTGCGATCCACCACCTGTTAGAATAATACCACCATTCAACATTTTATTATCCAATCCTACTTGTTTCAGATGATACGTAACGAAATCGAGTATCTCGCTCATCCTCGCCTGGATGATGTTTGCAAGATTCTTAACACTGATTTCCTTGGCTGGCATTCCGCGCAAACCCGGAATGGTGATATAAGCATTTGCTTTTGCTTCATTCGCGAGGGCGCTTCCAAACTGGACCTTCATTTGCTCAGCCTGGGTCTTCAACACACCCAATCCCGTTTTTATGTCGTTCGTGATATTTTCTCCTGCAAACGGAATTACCGCTGTGTGTTTCAAGATACCCTCATAGAATACAGCAAGGTCAGTGGTACCGCCACCAATGTCTACAATGGCGACACCTGCTTCCAGGTCCTCCTGTGCCATTACTGCAGCAGAAGATGCAAGAGGTTGCAATACCAGGTCTTTTGTTATCAAACACGACTTTTCAACAGCGCGGTTGATATTCCTGATAGCATTCTTGTCGCCGGTGATGATGTGGAAGTTGGCGCCAATCTTAACGCCCCCATATCCAATTGGATCAGGAATGTTCTGGAAATTGTCTACGGTATACTCCTGCGGGATCACGTCTATGATCTGGTCTCCGGCAGGAATATAAGTCTTGTATTGATCAGCAACAAGTTGATCAATCTCCCTTTGAGAGATCTCATTCTCGGTGTCGTGACGCACAATGTCACCACGAGTCTGTAAACTCTTGATGTGATGACCCGCTATGCCAACATACACTTCATTGATCTCCAGGTTTGGATTAGAAGCGTAACAATTTTCCAGCGCAGTTTTGATTGCTTTGATAGTCTCGTCGATGTTCAGCACCTGTCCGTGCTTTACACCATTGGAGTTGGCTCGACCAAAACCCAGGATCTCCAGCTTGCCAAACTCGTTCTTCCGTCCGGCAATAACCGCAATCTTGGTGGTTCCAATGTCAAGCCCCACAATGATTGGTTGCTCGTTGTTCATGTTCTATGTTGTTTTTAGTTGTTTGCTTCTCTAGCCCCCAAGATTCGCCTCTTCACCTTTCTTCATGCCTCCTATTGACCCGCCGTCCCGTAACCCCAGGTTTAGCATTCCTCATCGCCTTCTGCCTCACTTTTACACAGCAGCTTGACAAGCAAGCGCTTCGCATTGCTCTCTCCCAATTGAGCCGGTCAAAGGGGGCCATGTTTCGGCATAACCGCCTTCGGCACAGTCTTGTTCACTTTGGCCGCGCTAACCTTTTTGGGGTTAGCACTTCCATTGTCCTTCTTCACATTCAGTTTTGGCTTTTCAATAGATACGGTTGGTTTTTTAGAGATTGGATTGGTTGCAACTTTTTCTTTTGCAGTGTTTTGGTTGGATTGGTTTGAATCGATAGGGTTGGAAATAGTCTTCGTAGAAACTGGATTATCTTGAGCTGTACTGGTACTTACTGTCGAATCTGTCTTAGTATTTTGAGCAGGCAACATGTCTTCTTCGATATTTTGCATGCTGGCCTTATTCATCAGCTCCTGGATATTCTTTTGCAACTGTATAGAGTCAATAGGCGAGGCGGGTTCTTTCTTTATTGCGATCACCTGCCCATTGTACTGGACATCGAGCGCAGCATATTTATTAAAGCCAACCTTGCTCATCACTTGCTTATAAAATACATATAGCTTGTTTAACTTCTCTCCTACATTTTCTCCCGCTCCCAGTTTGATTATGTGATTGCCAATGACAGGTATGAGTTCAAACTTTCTCTCAGTTGTTATATCAATCTGTCCGACCTGTGCATTCCAAAACTCATTTCCATAAATAAATTGAACTACCTGTTTGGTCTGTTCCAATATTGTACTGTCAGCAGCATTAAACTTCATTGCACTGGTAAAGCCTGTAACAACAGGAACCCGTATACTCATTTTGTCGAGCAAAGGCATTCTCGCTCCGGAACTGTCCATGTAAAACGAATTCCCGGCTATGGTAAACACCCTTGCAATTGGCTCTCGTTCTTCCACGAATACATGCAAAGCATCCTTGCTATCGAAATACAGTTCGGCATTCTTTATCCACGGATTTGTCTTCAACCCGTCTTCGAGGCGCCTCAGGTTAATAGCTGTCACGTCCTGGTGCAAGAGTGAATTACCGGCCGTCCGGTCCATGAGTTTCAGGACATCTTCTTTTTCAACATAGAACTTCCCTTCATTCCCTTTGATGCCAATGAGAATGTCCCTGCAAACGTGGCTTTTCTCTTTGCGGTTGGCTGCAACCAATAAAGTGGAGATTCCACCTATCACCAATAGCCATCCCCCGAGCACTAAAATTTTCCTTATCGTTTTCTTGTTGTTCAGATCAGTTAGTTTTTATTACACGAATTATATCGAATTACACGAATTAGATAATTCAAACGATTCGTGTCAAACCTTCATTATTAAACCTCTTGTTATCGCCTCAACCTTTGCAAAAAGACTCTTATACAAACAACCGGAGTATTAACCCGTGTCATTTGCCGACGAGAATCTCCTTCACCGGTTTCACCAAACTATCAATGTCGCCTGCTCCAGCCATCACAATCGCCTCACCAAATTCTTTATTTAGTTCATGTCCCTTCATCCAATTCAACAGCTCCTCTTTAGTCATCATCATTTTATCATCATTATCTACCTTTCTTAAGATCATTTCACTTGTTACACCATCGATCGGCAATTCCCTTGCCGGGTAGATCGGCAACAGAATCACCCGGTCGGCCATCGAAAGCACCTCGGCAAAGCCTCCTGCCAGGTCTCTCGTTCTGGTAAACAGGTGTGGTTGAAAAACTACCGTTACAATTCTTTGAGAAAACAGGGTTCTCACACTTGTCAATAGTGCCCTTACTTCCTCAGGGTGATGTGCATAGTCGTCAATCAGCACCGGCTCAACGTATCCGCCTTTCAACTTTTTAACAGGAGGAATCACATATTCGAATCTTCTTTTAACCCCTTTGAATGCAGCCACCGCATGTTTTATCTCTTCCCAATCGACCCCTAACTCACTTGCCGCTGCCATTGCTACCAAGGAGTTCTCCACGTTATGCATTCCACCGATTCTTAATTCAACATTTGAAAGAGCCATAAGTCCATTTACATTAAATACATAACCCCCTTCGTCGATCCTAATATTCTCTGCAAATACATCAGCCGAGTCATTCTGAAGGCTGTAAGTAATCTTTCGCCCTACCTGAACTTCCCTGATTCGCTTTAGTCCGAATTTGCTAATCAATATACCGTCCTGTCTTACCTTGTTGCCAAACGCGACAAAAGCATCCTGCATCGATTCTTCATCTCCATATATATCGAGGTGGTCGGCATCCATCGCAGTAATAACTGCAACATTTGGACTTAATTTCAAAAAGCTTCGGTCATATTCATCAGCTTCAATCACACAAACATTGTTAGGGGTACTCCAGAAGTTAGTATTGTAGTTAACAGATATTCCACCTAAAAAAGCATTGCACCCATAACCACTGTGACGAAGTATATGCGCTATCAT
>DATDNL010000373.1:0-5317 GCA_036518315.1 Flavisolibacter sp.
CGAGGTTTGGTATGCCAGTATTTCGGTTAACGATATCATTGAACTGGCAAAGAGCGAGGAGTCGAAAAAGCGAATGTCCCGGCGAGTGGAGAGAGCAAAGGCAAAAAGCCTTACTGGAGAAAACTATCCTGGGCTGACGAAGGTTGAGAATGGTAAAGTTGTGATTATTGATCATCCACCGTTGATCTACCATTTTAAAGAATCCGACACCCAAACCTATTTCGATATGGTGGAAGAAGCATTTCAACAGTATGCCGCGACCCTCGGTGAAGAAAAGAGGATATTGTTTGACCAGTACAAGTTTGTTGATTTTGCTGCAAAAGTGGTGGGCGTTGGAAGCGTTGGAAGACTTTGTGCTATTTCCCTTCGGATGACTGCCAACAACCAGCCCCTGTTTTTGCAAGTGAAAGAAGCTACTTCTTCCGTGTTGGAGCCTTTTACCCGGCGAAGTGTCTATTCAAATTGCGGTCAGAGAGTGGTCCAGGGACAAAAACTGATGCAAGCAGCAAGTGACATATTCCTTGGTTGGGCCGTCGGTGCCAGGGGCCGTCATTTCTATGTGCGCCAATTGCGCGACATGAAAATTAAACCACTTATCGAGGTTTTTAACAACGAGACGATGATGGACTATGCTAGTCTTTGCGGTTGGGCGCTGGCAAGAGCACACGCGCGAAGTGGAAAATCAGCAATAGTGGCCGGCTACCTCGGTAACAACAGCAAGTTTGCAGAGGCAATTGCCAAATTCGCAATCGCCTACGCAGACCAAAATGAACAAGATTTTGATGCCTTGCGCAGCGCTGTTAAATCGGGCAGGCTCGAAGCCTATTTTGAACAGTAAGAGTTCTATTTATTGGTAAGAAGGAAGCATCGTTAATCAGAAGTTCGGGACAATTGATTGATAAACTCTAAGACCAATTCGCAAGATGGAAAATATTCAGCAATACCGTCAACCACTTGTAACGGCAACCGGTATTTTTTTGGGTTTCATGCTCAAATTTGTGACTGAATGGATGCCTATCTCATTCGTCGACAATAAAATAAGAGACTCAATTGTCGCCGCCGGTACTCTTCCAAGTATTGCTTTATTGGTTGTTGTGCTCTATCGAATTCTGAGACTGGTAGAGCCGGAACGTCAACTCGAATTTTACAAAACGACCCTCCACCTATTTATTATTGGCATTTCATTGCCTTTCTTTTCGATGGTTGTCATCATGTTGCGTAAGCTTGTGTTGGTATTAACCTGACACTGTTTTGAAGCGTAACAATGGGTCCAAAGAATTCTCATCGGCTCCCACACAACCGTCGATTCAAAAATGAAGTTCGCCAATATTTATAGGTTCTTCCAGATTCAATCTTAATCCATTTTGAAAGGCTACCACAATAATAAAACTTGCATTCATAGTAACAGATGAAATCAGAATCACCGTCCTACTTCCAGGTATTGGCCAAACCAACAGGGGCAACATGTAACCTTGATTGCCAATATTGCTACTTTCTTTCGAAAGAACTCCTATATCCCGGAAGCAGTTTTCGAATGACCGATGAATTGCTCCAAGCTTACATCAAGCAAACGATCGAGTCACAGAATGGCCCGGATGTGGCGGTAGCCTGGCAGGGAGGTGAACCGACTTTGATGGGACTTGCCTTTTTTAGGAGGTCAATTGAGCTGGAGAAAAAGTATCAAAGGCCTGGAACAACGATAACAAATACCATTCAGACTAACGGCACCCTTATAAACGAGGATTGGTGTAGTTTTTTCAAGGCCAATCATTTTCTTGTAGGGCTAAGCATTGATGGTCCAAAAGAGTTGCACGATTTCTACCGGGTCGATAAAGGTGGTCACGGAACATTCGATAGAGTCGTTAGGGCGGCGAAATTGATGCAGCGTTTCGATGTCGATTTTAACATTCTGACGACAGTAAATGCACATAATGCCAATTATCCCCTGGAAGTATATAAATTCTTAAGAGACGAGCTTAAGGTGAAGTTTATCCAATTTATTCCTATTGTTGAACATGAAACTCAAATTGGTCTACAGGAAAGTGACGAGGTTACTTCACGTTCAATAACCGCAGAACAGTGGGGACATTTTTTAATTACCGTGTTTGATGAATGGGTGCGGCATGACGTGGGGGAAGTGTTTGTGCAAATGTTTGATTCCGCCCTGGCGTCCTGGTATGGTGTCAACCCGGGACTCTGCATATTCGCTGAGAAATGTGGCAATGCTTTAGCCCTGGAACATAACGGAGATTTATATAGCTGTGATCATTTTGTTGATCCCGATTATTTACTGGGCAATATTTTGAATGATCCGTTAGCCGAACTGGTTACATCCCAAAAGCAGCAGAAGTTTGGCGACGACAAATATGATACACTTCCCGATTATTGTTTGCGTTGCGAAGTAAGGTTTGCCTGTAATGGTGAATGTCCTAAGAATCGTTTCATCAAGACGCCCGCTGGGCAAGCCGGACTCAATTATTTGTGCGCGGGATACCGGGCCTTTTTCAATCATATAGATCAGCCCATGAGATTTATGGCGCTGAAGCTTAGGCTAAACCAGGCGCCTTCAGATATTGTAAAGTTTTATAACAGCACCAATGAAAACCTCAGTGTAGGAACATAATACCAAACCAATTTTCGAATTCTTTCTAGAATGATCAATTGATTTCGAGATGCACTACCTGGAATTGATAAACATGGTTTCATGAATCAACATGCAGCCGACAATTAAATAAACCAAAAAAAAGAATTTATGAAAGACAATGGTCAAACAAGAGCGAAGCAAAATGGCTTGCAGGAGTACAAGCCTGGAACTGCATTTCCAGGGATCATTGGTCGCACGTTCGATCAATCGGAACCTGCCTGGCCTATGCCCAATCGCGCCAAAGAAGGAATGCCTAATGTTCTTTTCATTGTGCAGGATGATACCGGCTTCGGTCAAATGGGTTGCTATGGCAGCCCGATCAGCACTCCAAACATTGATGCCCTTGCAAAGGAAGGATTGTTATTCAACAATATGCACACGACTGCTCTTTGCTCTCCAACACGCAGTTGCATATTAACGGGACGAAATCACCATTCCAATGCGATGTCATGCATTACCGAAGGGTCGACAGGTTATCCTGGCGGTAATGGTTATATTCCGTTTGAGAATGGCTTCCTGTCCGAAATACTTCTGCAACAGGGATACAATACCTATGCGATTGGCAAGTGGCACCTGACGCCGGCTGAACAGAATTCACCTGCAGGGCCTTACGACCGCTGGCCCCTGGGTCGCGGTTTTGAAAGATTTTATGGCTTCCTCGGCGGTGACACCCACCAATATTATCCCGAATTAGTTTATGACAACCACCAGGTAGAACCGGAGAAAACTCCCGAAGAAGGATATCATCTCACCGAGGACCTTGTAGAAAAGGCAAAGAGTTTTATTGCCGATGCTAAACAGATTGCACCCAACAAACCTTTCTTCCTTTATTTCGCACCGGGCGCGATGCATGCGCCGCATCATGTACCCAAAGAATGGGCTGATAAATACAAAGGTGTATTCGATGAGGGATGGGATATTTATCGTGAAAAAGTATTTGCCAGGCAGAAAGAATTAGGGATCCTGCCTAAAGATGCAGTTCTTTCGAAACACGATCCGGATGTGCAGGACTGGAACAAATTGTCTGCTGACGAAAGAAAACTTTATGCGAGAATGATGGAAGTGTTTGCAGGTTTTCTTGAACATACCGACCATTGCTATGGCCAGCTTTTCCAGTTTTTGAAGGATATAGGCGAGTGGGATAACACTCTCATTATGTTTATCTCTGATAATGGTGCAAGCGCTGAAGGCGGACCTACCGGTTCTGTGAACGAGAATAAGTTTTTTAATAACATACCAGACGACCTGCAACAAAATCTTGCAGCGATTGATGATATTGGCGGACCTAGGTTTTTCAATCACTACCCCTGGGGATGGACCCACGCAGGGAATACACCTTTCCGCAGGTGGAAGCGCGAAACATATCGTGGTGGAGTGAGCGATCCTTTTATTGTTCATTGGCCCAGGGGCATCAAGAACAAAGGCGAGGCCTGCAACCAGTTTGCGCATGCCATTGATATGATGCCGACGGTTCTCGATGCATTAGGTATTGAGTCTCCAACTGCCATTCGGGGCGTCACCCAGTCCCCCATACAGGGTAACAGCTTCGCACATCTGTTCAAAGATGCGAAGGCGGAAGGTCATCATCGTACTCAGTACTTTGAAATGATGGGCCACCGCTCCATTTATCATGATGGCTGGAGAGCGGTCTGTCCTTGGCCAGGAACATCATTCACTGAATCGGGGCGCAACTTTGGTGATCCGATTGATGCAAAAACTTTAACTGAACTCGATGCGACTAGCTGGGAGTTGTATGATCTTACGAAGGATCCGACCGAAACGAACAATCTTGCCGGTGAAAACAGGGCCAAGTTGATTGAATTGATTGGCATGTGGTATGTAGAAGCTGGCAAATACAATGTGCTGCCGATTGATTCAAGAGGCACGTTGAGGCTTGCCGAAACAAGACCGCAGATATCAGGTGCCCGGAGTTCATATACTTACTTGCCCGGAACACAGGTAATACCGAGTAACACTGCTGTGAATATTAATAACCGCTCATTCAGCATTACGGTTGATGCTGATATTCCAAAGGGCGGAGCCGAGGGTGTTCTCTATTCTATGGGAGGTAATGATGGCGGGTTGACTTTTTACATTAAGGATAGTAAACTTGTTTATACCTACAACTACGTCGCCGCTGAATATTTCGATGTAGAATCAGAAGAAAAAGTTGCAGAGGGGAGACACAAATTCAGATTTGAATTCGAGGTAACAGGCAAGCCGGATATTGCGAAGGGAAAAGGGGCACCGGGCAAAGCAAGGCTTTATATTGACGGAAACGCAGTCGGTGAGTCAGAATTTCCTTACACGATCCCGATTTCCATGGGTCTTGGCGCCGGTGCTTGCGTAGGTAAAGATCCGGGTTCTCCAACTACACCGAAGTATAAACCACCTTTCACGTTCACTGGTAAAATCTATACAGTAGTAGTAAATGTTAGTGGAGAACTTATCAAGGATAAAGAGGCAGAAACAAAAGTGGCAATGGCCAGGCAATAATCGGCAGGGCAATTTATAGCAAGCTCAAAGATAACGGCGGCAGGAGTTTAGAATAACTCGAAAACTGTCGCCGTATCTCTTCCATACAAACTGCGATAAATCTAATGGCTGGGATGCGTACTTATTATGGCCCAGGTGAGACTTCCTTGAACTTCCGTCGCATTGCTGGATTCAACT
>DATDNL010000374.1:0-7913 GCA_036518315.1 Flavisolibacter sp.
AATCCAACACGCGGCAAGGTTTTATCCATTTTATCGTACAGTTTCACTCCCACTACATCATGCTTGTTACCTGAAATGCGAAGAGCATCCTGGTAGTTCGCGTCAATGAAATCGCTCAAGATAAACGAAATACTCTGCTGCCTGGTAGTATTATTAAAATATTTGAGGGCGGCACTCAATTGAGTTGTCGCGTTCTTTGGCTGCGCAGAGAGTAGCTCCCTAACGATATAAAGAGCATGCTGCTTGCCTTTTTTCGGTGGAATGTATTTCTCGATCTTATCGCTGTACAAGATCACTCCTACCTTATCGCCATTGTTGACAGCAGAAAAGGCAATGACCGCAGCGATCTCGGTGGCAATGTCTTTCTTAGTAGCATTGACAGTTCCAAACATCGAGCTGGCACTGATGTCAACCAGTAACATTACCGTCAATTCTCTTTCTTCTTCGAACACCTTGCTGAACGGATGACCAAACCGGGCGGACACGTTCCAATCGATAAACCGTATATCGTCTCCAGCCGCATACTCGCGGACTTCCTTGAAGGACATTCCTTTTCCCTTGAAAGCGGAATGATACTCTCCCGTGAAAAGGTCGGTTGCCAGCTTTTTGCTCTTGATCTCGAGGATCCGGACTTTCTTTAGTATGTCGGCTGTGGTGAGCAAGGTTTGGGAGTTGTAAGTTTTAAGTTTTAAGTTTTAGGTTATAAGTATTAAGTTATGGTAAGTCGATCTTTTGAAGGATCTGGTCAATGACGTCGGTGATCACAATATTTTCTGCCTCTGCCTCGTAGGTAAGGCCAATTCGGTGCCGCAATACGTCGCTGCAAATGCTACGGACATCTTCAGGGATCACATAGCCCCTCTTGTTGAGGAAAGCCACCGCTTTTGATGCAATGGCCAGGTTGATGCTTCCCCTTGGGGATGAACCGTAAGAGATCAAAGGCTTCAGGTTGTCGAGTGAATATTCTGACGGATTTCTTGTAGCGAAGACGATATCAAGAATATATTGCTCCACCTTTTCGTCCATATAGATATCACGTACCATCTGGCGCGCATTAATGATCTCTTGCACGGTAACCACCGGGTTTAGAGCCGGCACAGTAGTACCTTGAACGTTCTGGCGGATGATCATCTGTTCCTCTTTTCTTGATGGATATCCAACCACTACTTTCATAATAAACCTATCTACCTGCGCTTCAGGTAATGGATAGGTCCCTTCCTGTTCCAATGGGTTTTGTGTCGCAAGAACCAGGAAAGGCTCGTCAAGTTTATAAGTTGTATCACCGATCGTGACTTGTCGCTCCTGCATCGCTTCCAGTAAGGCACTCTGCACCTTTGCCGGAGCCCTGTTGATTTCATCGGCAAGGATGAAATTGGCAAATATTGGCCCCTTGCGCACTATGAACTCGTTGCGTTGCTGGTTGTAGATCATGGTACCTATCACATCGGCGGGCAAAAGGTCGGGGGTAAACTGGATACGGCTGAACTTTGCATGTATTGCCTGGGAAAGCGACTTAATGGCAAGTGTCTTTGCGAGGCCGGGAACACCTTCCAATAACACGTGCCCATTACTCAATAAACCGATGAGCAAACGGTCGAGCATATAGTTTTGGCCAACGATTACTTTTCCGACTTCATTACGAATATTATCAATAAACCGTCCTGCATAGCCAATCCTTTCATTAAGCTGCCGAATGTCTTCTGAGGTTCTGAACATAGATGAGGTTTAGGTCGTTAAAATACAATCTGTGCATTAGCAAAGACTTTGCCGCAAAGCTAAATTTTCGTTTTTTAACCTTTGGCGTGAAAAATGATAGTACTTTTTACAGGTAAGTTTCGTTTTAACTAGAAAAACTACTTATGAAATATAGTGTTTTCATCCTTGCACTTTGCGTTTCTCTTCTTGCTTGCAAGAAAGACTCGAGTTCTTCCACTACCAAGACTGATGAAATATCCAGCGCAGACTGGAGGTACGATAGCGGTGGTATCGGTGACGCCAATGGTAATATAATTACTGCTTTCCCTTCCGGGACCATACCTGACTGCACACTTGACAACACGATTCACTTCAATAGTAACGGCACGGGAACGGTCGCTGAAAACGCCAATGTTTGCCCCGGCGCTCCTGCAACTTCAACCTTCACCTGGAGTTTTTTGAACAACGAAACCGTATTAAATGTCTCAGCAGGAGCAGTCGCGGGAATTGGTGGAAACTTCAAGATTAAAGAACTAACAAGTACACAGTTTACCTTGCTTAAGGACACAACCGTTTCCGGATTCGCGGCTACCGCGGTCGTAAAACTCAAACATTGATCAGGAAAGGTATTTGGCCACAATAGGCAATCGTCTTCCTACACCGAAGGCTTTCGAGCTTACGCGGATAATGGGACAGAACTGGTTTCTCTTGTACTCGTTGGTGTTCACCAACCGTAATATTCTTGCTACCAGCTTTGCATCGAAACCTTGCGCAATGATTTCCTTCGGTCCCTGTCGAAGTTCGATGTATTGATAGAGAACTCTGTCAAGCGTATCATAATCAGGAAGACTATCCGAATCTTTTTGATTCGGTCTCAGTTCTGCGGAAGGTTCTTTAACAAGTATATTGTTGGGTATGATTTCCTTGTCTTTATTGATATACCGACCAAGTGCATAGACCTGCGTCTTGTACAAGTCACCCAATACGCCAAGCCCACCCGCCATATCACCATAAAGCGTCCCGTAGCCCGTCGCCAACTCGCTTTTATTAGAAGTGTTCAGTAAGATGTATCCGAACTTATTGGCAACACCCATCAAAAGGTTTCCTCTCGTGCGGCTTTGCATATTCTCCTCGGCTACACTGAATGGAAGATCTTTGAAGATAGGATGCAGTGTATGTAAGAAGCTATCATACACTTCTTTGATGGGAACAATATCATAACGGTTTCCAAGGTTGATACTTAATTGCTCTGCATCGGACACCGAATGATCGGACGAATATTGTGAGGGCATCAAGAGCACATGCACATTCTCCTTGCCCAATGCTTCAACCGCCAGCGCTTGCACCACTGCGCTATCAACTCCACCACTGGCGCCAAGCGTTGCCTTTTTAAATCCCATCTTGCCGAAATAGTCACGGATGCCAAGGATAAGCGCATCATGTATTTCCTGGATATTCTTTGGTTCGGTCAGGTATTTCAACGTGTCCGAATCACGACCTACTTCGGCAGGGGAGTAGTAGTATTTTCTGGCCCCCTTCTGACTTCCCCCGGTGGGAGAAGCCACCATCTCACTAACCTCGCTTAAAGTAGTTGTCGATGGATTGTTCGATTCTTCACTCTCAGCGACTCTCGTTCCAGTTGATGAATGTCGCATCTTTTGGTTTTGTGTGTTGGGCTCTCCCCCACTGGGGGAGTTGGAGGGTGCCGCCACCTCTGCCAAATAGTAGTCCTCCTCAAAATATTTCATCTCTTTAACCATGGTGCCGTTTGCATCGTAAACCAGGCTTCCTCCATCAAACACAATTTCGGTTTGCGATCCAACGGCGTTACAATACAACATCGGTAAGCCGTACTTCAGCGTATGTGCCTCCATAATACTTCTTCTCACCACATCAGCCGCATAGTTGTATGGGGAAGCAGAAATATTCAACATGACATCAGGTTTCTCCTTGATCAGCATCTCCATCGGAGTAATGCGATACAAGGGGTTATCGCCCAGGTTCCATATGTCTTCGCAAATGGTAACTGCCAGTTTCTTCCCCTTGAACTCAATACATTTCCATTCATAGGCCGGTTCAAAGTAGCGGTATTCATCAAACACGTCGTAATTAGGCAACAAGGTTTTGTGTATCTCTGCCTTTATTTGCTTTTCGTGCAGCAAAAAAGCGGCATTGAACAGGTCCTTTCCTTCTCTCTGGGGATTGTAAGCGGGGCTTCCGACCAGCACCCCTATGTCATCTGCATGTTCTTTTATGATGTCCAGTGTGGCATAACACTGGCGAACAAAATCATTGAATTCCAGGAAATCCCTTGGCGGATAGCCGCAGGTGCACAACTCTGAAAACATTACCAGGTCGGCTCCCGCCTCCTTTGCCATCTTAATCCCCTCAATGATCTTTGCTGCATTCTGTTCGAAATTGCCGATATGATAATTTTGCTGCGCTAAAAAAATCTTCATCTTCGTTGAATCTGTTAAACTGTAAAGTTCCGAAATAAATGACGAATACAACCGTTAGTAGCATCATGCGTTTGTCAATAAGTTCACTGCTACTACTGATGCTGATCGCTTGCAACCACTCAAATAACAAGCCGAACGTGTCGGGCGTTAAGATTGATTTGAAGATTGAGCGGTTCGACAAGGACTTCTTCTCGATGGATACCAATCAGCTCAGCAAATCTTTGACTGATTTGAATAAAAAATATCCAACCTTCTATCCTTTATACGCAGAATTCCTATCGCCGATCAACGCCATGGTGAAACAAGAAGGCAAAACCTACGATCAGGCAGTAAAAGTTTTCTATCGAACGATTAAACCGTTAGCAGACGTTGTTGAAAAGAACTATAGTAACCTCGATAAAGTCCAGTCGGGCCTTGAGAAGGGTTTCAAGTACGTCAAGCATTACTATCCTGATTTCAAGGTTCCGGCCGTAGTGGCTTCCGTCGAAGGATTCAATCCTGATGATCCGCAGGAAGTGTATGGAACCACTTATTACAACGACACATTGATTCTTAGCCTTCAAATGTTTTTAGGAACTGAATTCGGTGGATACGATCCCGTTCAATATCCCGAATACTTAAGAAGAAGATTCAACGAAGACTACATTGTTCCGAACTCCATGAAGGCGATTGTCAAAAATATCTACCCCGACTCAAGTGAATCCGCCTCCCTCATCGAGCAAATGGTGGAGAGAGGCAAACAGTGGTATTTACTGAAAAGCTTCCTACCGGACGCACCCGACAGCCAAATAACAGGATATACAAAGAACCAAACTGACTTCATTACGAAGAACGAAGGAAATATCTGGGCAGAGTTTTTAAAGAGCACCCCCGACCCATACACCCTGGACCAGGAGCGACTAAAAAACTACCTGGGTGAAGCGCCTTTTACACAAGACATGCCGCATGACCTACATGGCAACGGCACCCCTGGCAATATTGGTCAATGGATTGGGTGGCGGATCGTTCAAAGGTTTGCAGACAACAATCCGAACATGTCCGTCCAACAGATTCTATCTACCCCCGCAAAGACGATCTTCCAGGAGGCGAAGTACAAGCCTAAGTAGAATTCCTTCCAGGACCGCTAAAACAAATTAAATATTCTGCCGGTTCGATATGCTTTTCCCGGGACAATTCTCTTTGCTCGGAGGTTCAATTGGCAGGGCACAACTATTATTTTTCCCATACGTTTATACTTAGTGTGGACCTCTTGTAAAATTCATTTGGGAGGGGCCTATTGCTCTGAACAAATGAACTATTTTAGGGTACATTTACAACGTTTCGTACATTTTTATTGTCTTTCTTAATTCAAATAAGGCTGTTTATGACCTTTCCTATTGGCTGCTTTAAAATCCAATCAAAACATAGGGTTCCGTCGGCAAGTTTTTTTCTCTTTCTCCTGGTTGGGCTCCTTTCGTTGAAAACCTATGCTAATCCAGGCAACGGCAATAAACATTACTTCCAGGACACGGTCCCTACGACAAGGGTCACCGGTAAGGTAACCAGCGTTGAGGACGGCCTTCCACTTGCCGGCGCTTCCGTCCAGAACAAGAGGACAGGTCGAATAACGGTTACCAACGCCTCCGGCATATTTTTCATCGAGGCTCTCAGAGGAGACAGCCTGCACATTTCCTTTGCGGGTAAAGTGGCGCAAAGCATTATGTATTCCGGGCAGCCTGCCATTGATGTGTCGCTGATTAGGTCAGAGGGCCAGCTGGGAGAAGTGATCATAACCGGGTTTCAGACTCTTAATAAGAAAAAGTTTACGGGGGCAGCGACTTCCCTCAAAGCAGATGAATTAAAGATTTCCGGCGCTTCCGATGTAAGCCGGATGATTGAAGGGCAGGCAGCAGGTGTCTCCGTTCAGAACGTGTCGGGAACTTTCGGTGCAGCTCCTAAGATTCATATTCGGGGTGCAACCTCCATCAACGGGGAGAACAAGCCACTGTGGGTGGTCGACGGAGTCGTATTGGAAGACATCGTGAATATCTCAAATGACCAACTCTCCAGCGGGGATCCAACTACACTTCTCGGATCTGCGGTTGCAGGCCTTAACCCGAATGATATTGAAAGCATCGATATTTTAAAAGATGCGGCAGCTACTGCCTTGTACGGTGCGCGCGCCATGAATGGCGTAGTCGTGATCACTACAAAAAAAGGAAAATCAGGCAAGCCTGTCGTTTCTTATACAGGCAACTTCAGCACCCAGCTAAAACCGACTTACTCCGATTACAACATTATGAACTCGGCGCAACAAATGTCAGTGTTGGGCGAACTGGAGAGGAAGGGGTATCTAAACTACAATGTCCTGGATCTGCCTGACTATGGAGTATACGGTCAAATGTATACTGCACTTAACTATACCAATGGTGGTTTCCCTTTAATAAATACCACTGAAGCAAAAAGAAACTTCTTGTTGCGCTATGCAAAGGCCAATACCGATTGGTTTGATATCCTGTTCAAAAATTCACTGATACAAGAACATTCGCTTAGCATTTCAACAGGTTCAGACAGATCACAAACCTTTTTCTCTACCAGCTTTTATCATGACAATGGGTGGACAATCGCAGACCACGTCAATAGATATACACTCAACTTCCGAAACAACTACAACTTCAACGATAAGTTATCGGTGGGATTTATGACCGTAGGTTCAGTTCGCCAGCAAAGAGCTCCCGGCACCATCAAAAGAACAGACAACCCTGTTGCGGGGCAGTTTGAACGGGATTTTGACATTAACCCGTTTAGCTATGCTTTAAATACCAATAGAGCACTTACTGCTTATGATTCTGCCGGCAACCTCGAATACTTCAGGAGAAACTATGCCCCCTTCAATATTATCAATGAACTGGCTAATAATTATATTGACCTGAACGTAATTGATTTGAAACTTCAGGGCGAATTGAATTACAAATTTAATAGCCATTTACGTTACGAGTTTATCGGTGCATTGCGCTACGCAAAGTCTTCCCGTGAACACCAGATCACGGAAAACTCCAACATGGCCAATGCCTACAGGGCTAATGACAACCCTACCATCAATCAGAGGAATAAGTTTTTATACAAGGACCCCGACCATCCAAATGATCCAGCCGTAGTGGTCCTGCCTTACGGAGGATTCTATAACCGCACGGAAGATCAATTGATCAATTTCGACCTGCGCAACAGCCTTAACTACAACAACACGTTTAAAGAGGTACATGAAGTCAGTTTCCTGTTGGGACAACAAATCAAATATGCAGACAGGCAGAACTTCAACAATACGGGCTATGGCTACCAGTACAATAATGGTGGAGTTCCTTTCATCGATTACCGCATCCTAAAGCAAACGATCGAGGCAAACTTCCCTTACTACGACATGCAGAAGTATTATGATCGTTTCGCGGCGTTTTATTTCAACGGTCAATACACCTATAACCGGAAATATAATTTGTATGGAACGGTACGCTACGATGGCTCCAACGTGCTGGGGGCTTCATCACATGCAAGATGGTTACCTACCTGGAGCTTTGGCGGCGCCTGGAATGTTGACCAGGAGAAATTTATGTCAAAACTGTATGCCGTCAATTACCTGAAGCTCAGGGCCAGCTATGGCATTACTGCAAGCCTTGGCCCGGCCACGAACGCCGATGTGGTATTAAAGAGTTCAACTTCAAACAGGCCTTATGCAGACGAAAGGGAATCCGTAATAGACATCATTAATCTCCGGAATAACGATCT
>DATDNL010000375.1:0-2885 GCA_036518315.1 Flavisolibacter sp.
GTAACCTTTTTCTCTGTCTTTGTAGCGGTAGTTGCAGGGTTGTTATTATAATGATTGGAAGATTCGTTCACCAGGTAATAACCCAAAGCAGTCGTTAGTAATAAGGTGGTGCCGAGAACAAGCCCGATCTTTCTCCTGCGCCATTGCAGTCGGCTTGAAATTCCTTTCCAGACCTTTGCCGAAGGACGCATATAGAGTCCATCAGCATTGCGCCTTAGGAATTCCTCCATGTTTTCCTCTGTAAAATTTCTCTCCATACACAGTTGTTTGACGGATTAAATCATCTGCCTGAAGCAGCAAGCAATACCTCTTTTGGTTTGTATATAATGTTCTTCCTCACCAGCATATCTTCCAGCATCGCCTTAGCCCTTGTGTACTGGCTTCGGCTGGTGCTTTCTTCTACATCCAGCATCACGGATATCTCCTTGTGGGAATATCCTTCAATCGCATACAGGTTTAGAACTGTTCTGTAACCTATGGGCAACATGCGGATGCATTCAACAACCTCTTTGGCCTGGATAATGGATGGAACACTTTCTTCCCGGATTTGGATACTGTTGGCGTGAATAAGATCCACGCTTTCATTAAACCTTTTGTTCTTCTTCAGGTGGTTGATACAGGTATGGACGATTATTCTTCTGATCCAGCCCTCGAGAGCGCCACGGCTCTCAAACGTATGGATCTGGGAAAATACTTTTATAAAACCCTCTTGCAACATGTCTTCTGCATCTTCCCTGTTATGACCATAGCGGTAACAAACCACCAACATTTTGGCACTGAACTTTTGGTACAATGCCTTCTGGGCTACAGCGTTGTTTTTCAAACAGCCTTCTAAGATGGCTTCCTCGGTCATAGACTCACTTTGGTAGCCTGAATTTAAGACAATTTTTCCGTTTGAATGCTGCACCAATTGTCGCCGGCACGTAAAAAACCTTCCTAAGGGTCGTAAATTCCTGTTCGAAGGTTTCCGACTTACCCTGTAAGTCTTCCCGCGGAAGACCCCGATGGGTATCGAATTCCGTACGGAAGGAGGTAGGAGGCGGAATAAAAAAGAGAGATCAACGATCTCCCCTGGGAAGATTTATATGCAGTCGGATTTCAATGCTATCAGTTGATGGCTGCGCCAGCGCCTGGTGCAGCCATCACGTAAATTGTCGATAGGGTCTTTTAGTCGATCAGGATATTTCCCGTCATCTCTTTTGGGATAGGAACGTCCATCATCTTAAGGATGGTTGGCGCAAGGTCGCCAAGCTTGCCGGGTTTTATAGCGCCTTTCCATTCATTATCAATGATAAAGAAAGGAACGAGGTTCAGGCTGTGGGCCGTGTTGGGTGTTCCGTCCTCGTTGATCATGTAATCGGCGTTGCCATGATCAGCGGTGAGAAAAATGGTGTAACCGCTTTTCAGTGCGGCAGTGATCACTCTTTCAACGCATTTGTCAACGGTTTCAACTGCCTTGGTAACGGCTTCCCACACTCCGGTATGGCCAACCATATCGGCATTTGCGTAGTTGAGACAGATGAAGCTAGCCTCACCCTTTTCGATCTCGGGAATGATGGCATCCGTAACGCCATAAGCACTCATCTCCGGCTGAAGATCATAAGTGGCCACTTTTGGAGAAGGGACCATGAGCCGATTCTCACCTTCGAAAGGTTTTTCCCTGCCGCCACTGAAGAAGAAGGTAACATGAGGATACTTTTCCGTTTCTGCAATGCGGATCTGCTTCAAATGGTTTTGTTCCAATATTTCACCGATAGTGTTGTTGAGGTTATCGTTCTCGAAAACGATGTGCACGTTCTTAAAGGTGGCATCATACTCCGTCATCGTTGTATAATGCAATTGCAAAGGATGCATGTCCTGTTGAGGGAATTCCATTTGAGTCAGCGCTTTCGTGATCTCGCGGCACCTGTCCGTGCGGAAGTTGAAACAAAGGGCAACATCACCGTCTTTGATAGTGGCGACAGGCTGACCGTTGTTGGTGATCACGGTTGGCTTGATGAATTCGTCGGTTACATTTTCTGCATAGGAGGCTTCAACTGCAGCAACGGCGCCACTTGCATTCACGCCAATCCCTTTCACCATGGCATCGTAGGCAAGCTTTATTCGTTCCCAGCGATTGTCGCGATCCATGGCATAATATCTTCCGCTGATGGTAGCGATCTTTCCAACAGATTTATTTGCGTGCTCCTCCAATTCTTTAATAAAGCCCAGCCCACTCCTTGGATCGCAGTCCCTGCCATCGGTGAAGGCGTGGATAAATACCTGCTGCAAGCCTTGTTGCTGGCAAACATCCAGGATGGCTTTTAAGTGATTGATGTGGGAATGCACGCCACCATTGCTTACAAGACCTAAGAGATGAAAAGGCTTATTGTTTTGCTTTGCGAAGTTGATCGACTCCAGCAACGTTTTGTTCTTGGCAAACTCGCCGTCGCGGATGGCAACATTGATCCTTTGCAACTCCTGGTAAACGACACGCCCGGCGCCAAGGTTGAGGTGACCTACTTCAGAATTGCCCATTTGGCCATCGGGTAAGCCCACAGCTTCGCCGCAGGTTGTTAAGGTAGTGTTAGGGTATTTTGAGTATAGAGAACTAACAAAAGGAACGTTCGCATTTTGAATGGCATCAGAGGACTTTACCTTCCCGAGACCCCATCCGTCCATTATGACAAGAATAACTTTACGTTTAGACATGTTTTTTAATTCAGGTCGCAAAGCTATAAAAAGGTGAAGGTTTTGTTTAATTTAGTCTGGTTCATTTGACCAAAAATTAGTGGCATATTTTTCGACGATACCCTGTAAACAGATATTTATGAGAAAGATCATCTTTCTTTCAACGGTGGTCATGGCTTTTATGATGGCTGCTTTTAAGCCGATTGCCGGGCTGG